>NZ_CP127175.1 GCF_030273315.1 Natrialbaceae archaeon AArc-T1-2
AATTTCTTCGATGGTTACTGATCGTGATTGCATGGTTCGACTAGCGGGCCAGGACCGCCAAATCATGACACTCAATATACCAGTAGATATTCCACCAATATAAAATTTCCCTAGTTTAGTGCTAGAATGTATCGATAGGGGATTTCTATAAGTAATGGGGTGTGGCAGTCGTGCTGAGTCACTTGAACGTTGTTGATCCGCGTTCTTCAGTGCCTTGCCGACCAGTCAGCGAGTCGACCTCAAACGCGTGCCAGGAAATCTCTCTGTCTGATCCCTCCTGACGAACAGGCGTGTCGGTCTGGGCAGCTTGATTAAAGTAGACTGCGGCTGCCCAGGTAGCGACTTCTTCGTCGGAAAGCGATACTAATGATCCTGTCGCGATGGCACTTTGCCAGTTATCGTTAGAATCGTAGTCGTAGGTGGTGAGCGTGACAGTCTCGCTCGTCTCGAAAAACGATCGTTTCTGGCTCTCTGGCTCGGAGACAAGCTGTATGACACACCGGCTGGTCGTCGGATCATACCCATACGAAATGGGAATTCCGTAGCCGGTGTTTTCGTCTGCGAGCGAAAGAACTCCATGCCCACGGCTCGCAAAGAACTGTTCAGCCATTTGTTCGGCCATGTCTTCACCTATATCTCCCATCGTAGCTCACCACGCATAACTGAAGATTCGCTGTGAATGTGTAGGTTTCCTGTAATGAATTCCTAGCGAGTGCCAGAATCGGTGGACAGTGGGTTGGGGGACGGGTTGAAACAGACACTCTGGTTGATATTATAGACTGTCCAACAATAAAGGTAGTGGCCAACTAGCCCTTCGTCTCTTGTCGTCGGGTAGATCTACAGAGAACAGAGCCAGCTCTGATTCGTCGACAAATCACGCTTCACCGCCAGTTAACTAAGGCTGATTTGTGAGGTACTGAGCATACCGGATGATGACCTGACAGGAGCAATTATCTACTAATGACTTTCTGAAGTGCTGAGGCTTCTGCACCACCGCCTAACAGCCGTTGCGAATACGGTGGTCAGGATTCGTCGGAGTCGGGACACTGACCGTCCGTCGGCCGGTCCTGGTCTCCCTTCTTGCGGACCTTCCGACCCTTCAGGACGAACTTGCTGGCTTTCTGGGTGAACTTCGTCCCCTTGGCCAACACGACCTTCGTGCCTTTCCCGAGCTTTACTGCTTTCCCCACCCGAAGAGCCTTCATCCCGCCGACGAGCGCTTTGCCGGTCTTCGCGGCCTTGAGAAAGGGGATGGTCAGAAGGATATCCACCCATCGGTCACGAAGGAACTCGCGGTAGGTTTCATAGAGGAAAAAGCTCAGCAGAATCTCGCTTACGAAGTACGCCAGCAGCAGGTACTGCAGGTGTGGCTTGAAAGCGTACAGCGGATTCGCACTCGAAGCGAGGAGCTCGAGATACAGGTACAGCGGGATGACCAACAGAACTACCACGAGTAGGTCATCGACGCGTTTTTTCACCGAGTAGACCCTCGAATCCTCCAGCTCTCCTACGTCGGCGGCGTCAGTCGTCACATTGTTCCCTTCTATCGGCGTCTTCTGTCCCCAGAAATGATAAGGTTGCTCCATCGAAGCGATCTAGTCCAAGCTTCAACCCCACGAGGGTTCGGCCGTCGGGGTGATTTCTGATTCCATTGCTCTGTTGAATAGCGATCTAATCCGCCGATATCACTAGCTTAGAAGGATGAAGCCGAGGAATTCGATTCTGCCTATGGAAATCGATATTCTCGACTTCGTTGAGCAGTGTCGTGACCTAGCTAAACAAGCGTTGGGGAAGCACGCGGGCGAGCCCGCCAGCGGCGGGTTCGCCCGCTGGGTCCATGTCGTCCTACACTGTTTTCGGCTCGAAGAGGGCCACAGCTACCGTGAAACGCCGAATCGGCTGAAGTATATGGCCGAGGTTCGTGACGTACTCGGTCTCGATCAAGAGGATCTCCCTGACTATAGCACGATCTACAAATCGTTCGACCGGCTGAAAATGTGAGTGTGGCGGGCGTTGCTGCGCGTTTAATGCGTGAGATATCTTTTGTAAGTTGATGCTCGTGATAGGACAATGGGAAACAGTCGTCGAAAAGACATAGCCTATCACCTTCCTGAGGAACGGATCGATGAGTTACATCGTGAAGCTGAAGATGAACACCGGCTACGACGGCTTGGGTTTCTGAAGAACCTCTACCAAGGAGACACAATTCCGGAGGCCGCCGACCGGAAGGGCGGTCGGCAGCCACCGGTGATCGGTGGGCAGAGTCGTGAAATGAAGGGGGTCTGGAGGCACTTATGCCGAGTTTCGGGGGCGGACGACCCCCGAAACTCGACGAAGACGAACAAGACGAGTTGGTTGAACTTCTCCGCGAAGGACAACCGTGGAAATCCCAGGAGATCCAGCACTTACTCAAGGAAGAATTCGATGTTGAGTATCACCCGGATTACCTCGGAACATTCCTCCGTGGCCTCGGATTGTCCTACGCGAAACCACGGCCAAAGCGTCCATATCGTCCGGAGAACCCAGAAGGGATTCTCGACGAGCGCGTCCGCGACGCGCTCGACGAGGATCCAGATGACGACCCACACAACAAACGCGAGGGAGACGACGAAGAAGGCTGGGTCGTTGACGATGATGTCTGCACAGACGGTGGCACCGTCGTTGGATTTCTCGATGCATCACAGCCACAGCCGTACGATAATTCGCGGCGTGTCTGGTACGTTGACGATCCGCACGTGGAGCGGCCGTTAGTGAAGACCGAAGACTCTGCGGTTGGATTCTACGCGCTGAATGGTGAGAGCCTGGTGAAATGGACCGAGGATGAGACGAAAGAACGGATTTGCGGCGTGTTAGAGAAGATCCGCGAGCAGAATCCCGGCAAGCGGATTCTGCTCGTCTTGGACAAGCACGGATCACACGTCTGTGAATACACGCGCAGGCGCGCCCATCAACTCGGCATCGATCTCGTGTTCCTTCCATCCGGGTCGCCGCATCTCAACCCGATCGAATAGGTTTGGAAGCATCTGAAGTGGACAATGTCACCGATCATCGTCCAAGACGAAGACGAGTTTCACGAACTCGTCAAGGACGTGTTCGAACAAGTGACACAACGGGTCAGCTTAGCCAAGAAGTGGGCAAGAGACTTTCTTGACTTTCAAAAGTTATCTTGATCATTACGCTCGCGCAACTCATCATGAGGGAAACGCTCTTTGAATCCGATCAACAATCACTGAATCCGGTGGGGAGTAGTCACACTATCCACCGGATTTCTCTGACTGGTAGTCTCAACGATATCTAATCAGACAACGGTACACTCTGCTAAACTAGAACGGATGCACATTTTACAGATGGCACATTGACCGCTCAAACATCCACGGGGAGTCTATTGGATATCTGTCATTGCGACGAGCGGAACGACGAGTTGCTCTCTACAGGAGCGGACTGCCCGCGTGCTCGCATCGATCGGTGCGCTATCAACGTGGTCGGTTGCGTGGCTGGCGTTGGAATAGCTGTTCAAAAGCAACGCTTCGGCTGATCAAACGACCCAGGTTATAGGATATCCAACGTGCAAAGCCGAGTATGTTCGAAGACTTCGAGGAGACGCGTATCGACGTTGGCGAGGCAGAGATTCACGTTCGTAAGGGCGGCGACGGACCCCCATTGCTGTTGCTTCACGGATACCCACAGACACACGTGGCTTGGCACAAGATCGCACCGAAACTGGCCGAAGACTACACGGTTGTGGCGCCCGATCTCCGCGGGTACGGGGACAGTACAGGGCCACCCGATCCCGAGACGAGTCAGTACTCCAATCGGGTGATGGCTGAGGATATAGTCGTAGTCATGGAATCACTGGAATTTGGTGAGTACCGAATAACCGGCCACGACCGCGGTGCCCGCGTCGGCTATCGGTTCGCACTCGACCATCCCGAGCGAGTGGAGAAGTTGGCGCTGCTCGACATCATCTCGACGCTCGAAACGGCCGAACGAATGGACTACGAATACGCTCACGCTATGTATCACTGGCTGTTCCTGGCCCAACCACATCCGACCCCGGAAACGTTGCTCGCCAACGAACCGTCCTTCTACGTCGACCACCTGATAGACAACTGGGCGGTGTACCCTGAGCGCCTCAATCCGGAGGCGGTCGCTGAGTACCACCGTTGTTTCGAGAACGAACGGGTCATCCGGGCGAGTTGTGAGGACTACCGGGCCGGGCTGAGCGTCGATCTCAAGCACGACCGAGCTTCACGGGAGGCTGGCGACCAGATCGAGTGCCCGGTGCTGGCGCTCTGGGGCGACGCCTCGGGAACCGTCGACTTCGATCCGCTCGACATCTGGAAGCGGTGGGCCACCGACGTCAGCGGCCGAGGGCTGTCGTGTGGCCACTTCCTGATGGAAGAAGCCCCCGAGACGACCCTCGCGGAACTCGAGTCGTTCCTGAAACGGTGACCGTGTCGCTACTCTGGAACGTTACTTCGAGGCCTCCAGTTTCTGTAGGACGATCGATCTTTATGTGGGTTGGTAACATAGAATGTTGGTATGCCATCCCGGATCGAGCCAATAAGCCCTGGTGAGTCGGACGACGAAGACGTCAACGAGATCCTCCGGGCGAGTGAAACCGGCTGGTACAGGGACTCCGCGTACTTTGGTGCAGTTGCTCATCAGCCACGACTGCTAAAACGGCTCGTGGAGACGTTCCGGCTCTTCCCTCGGAGCGACTCGATCGATGCAGAGACACTGGAACTGATGCGGCTGCGGGTTGCTGCCGTCCATCGGTGTGCCTACTGTGGCACCGTTCGTACCTGGGACGTGAAAGATGCAGTCGAGCCGAAAGAGGACGCAGTTTTCTCCGAGGAAATCGACACGAGCACACTCACACGGCGTGAGGAGCTCGCGGTTCGCGTGGCAGACTACATGTCTCGAGATCCACAGGAGATACCTGACGAGTTCTTCGGTGAACTGAGCGAGGAATACAGCGACGAGACTATCATCGAACTCCTGTTGTTTGCCGGACTCGAGGTTGGGCTCGACAGGTTCTGTATCGCATTACGGCTAGATACCACCGAAACAAGTCCGTATCCGACCGGACTCGAGTATCCGCTCGAGCGAGAGACGTAGTCTCGAATCGACGGTTTCAGGCCCACGGCCAGAAGCCGGCCGCCATCAGATAGCCGGCTGCGCCGGTAACGATTCCGACGAGCGCGGTGAACCACGCAATCGGGCTGGTATACTTCTGCATTTCCAGCCCCAGCAGCACCCAGAAGGTTGCCCAGAGGACCGCCCAAGTCCACCAGAGACCGGCAAGCCCGAGGTCACCGTCGAGAAACACCAGGTACCCTGTCGGGATGGCAAGCACGGTGACGAGGATGCAGTACCAGCCAAACGATCGCTGATCACCGATGCCACGGATTGCGTTCGCCCCGATCCACAAGTACGTAAACGAAAACAGTAACGTTCCAGCTGCTACGAACGCATCTCCGGACTCGTATTCGCCGAACGCCCACAGCTCACCGAACGCCCACCACATCGCGATGATGAACGTGAGTATCCCGACGAAGAAATTCAGTATCGCGACGTCGCTGTCCGTCCCTTTGCCGAGCAGCCATATCCCGTTCACTACTAGCACGGCACCGACGAAAATCAGCCCCATGCCCAGGATCATGTACAGTGACATTAGCGTTCACCGTTATTGCGTGTTATTACCACGCAAATCCCACTTCACCGGACGAAATAATAGTTCTGACCACAGGACTCGTGAAATATCACCGGTTGAACACTGTCTCGGACTGATAGACGAGCGAAGAGAACACCAAACTTCGACGAACGACTACTGGCCACATGCAACGGTTATGTGTGAGGATATAGTTGAGACGGTCACGGATGTCGAAGGATACGATCAATCCTAACACAGAGAGAGACAGGCTGTCACCACAGATGCTCACTGACCGGTTCGACAGTCTCAGCGTCGGTGACGAGATTAGCTTCAACGATCGAGACACGGTGTACGAGGTCGTCGAGACGGACAAGTACTCGGTAACGGTCGCCGATCCGAACGACAACCATATCAGGCTCTCACAGAACCTACAGACCGGTGGCTGGGTCGCCCACGAGGAGATCTGGTGGATTGATTCCAAACAGGAGTAACCCGTCTCGCATCGAACGGCAACATCCGAGAGTGTTGGCGTGGCACGGATTTCGGATCCTCGATTGATCAGACGGTCTGCAGAAACAACCGAAACTCGAGATCGTCTTTGGACGTCCCGACGACGTCGGAAAACCCCTTTTCGAACGACCGTTCGAGGATGGTCCGATCGGTGATATCGGGAGTGCACAGGTGGTCTGCGATCCGCTGAACGTGGTCGGCGTGCACTCCCGAAGCCCGCAGTACGATTCCCGCGACAGAGTCGTCCCGGGTGAGCGCGGTCGCTGCCGTCGTCGCGACGGACTCGACGTCGTCGTGGTCGAAGACGAAGACGCTCACGAAGTTCTCCTCGTCTCGTCTCAACAGTTCCACGTTCGATCCGTCGGTTCCCGGTTGGCGATCCGTTGCTTGGTCCGTGACTAGCCGATGGAACGTCTCGGCCCGTTCGGCGATGTGTTCTCGCCATCGCGTGGGACTCTCGTCCGGGAAACAGCGAATGCGGTACCGCTCGTCGTCTATTCGGTCGATGAGGCCGTACGCAACGAGAAGGGTAAGACGGTACTCGACGTCGGACGCGGACGGTTCGTCGTCCACGTGATCGGCGAGATTGACTGCCGAGAACGGGTTGTCACCGAATGAAGCGTATGCCGCGAGGTACGTCTCGATGCAGTCGTCGATCGCTGGAAGTGAACCGAGCGTCGCCATTGAATCTGTACCGTACTCGGCGACGGGTGGACAAAAAACAGTGTCGGGTACTCTCGGTTATCGAACCGTATCGAACGCCTAAACGATTCCGCACCGAAGTGCTGTGCGATCAGTTCACGACGCTCGATTAATGCCACTTAGACCCCATTGTAATAATTAGTTTGATCCAACCCATCAAACAGTTATAAATACTATTGCGTTGGGCGTCAACACGTACCATGCCCGAAACGATATTCGAGGTCGATGTCGATGCCTCCATCGACGACCAACCGGATCCGATAGTGAACCGCTGGCACCCGGACGTGCCACCGGTGGCGACGATCGAACCCGGTGAGAAGGTCCGGATCGAATGTCTCGACTGGACGGGGAATCAGGTGAAAAACGACGACAGCGCGAACGACATCCGGGACATGCGGCTTGACCCCAACCACCACCTGAGCGGCCCCTTCGAGGTCGACGGCGCCGAACCCGGTGACGTGCTCGTGATCGATATCTTGGATCTCGGGCCGTTCCCGGACAACGAGTGGGGGTTCACCGGCATCTTCGAACAGGATAACGGTGGCGGCTTTCTCACCGATCACTTCCCGGAAGCCCGCAAGGCGATCTGGGATGTCGACGGCGTGATGACTCACTCGCGTCACATCGACGACGTCAGGTTCCCCGGCTGTGTCCATCCCGGCATCGTCGGGACTGCGCCATCGCACGAACTGCTCGAGCGGTGGAACGAACGTGAGCAGGCACTCATCGAACGGGGTGCGGACGCCGAAACTGCAGTCAATCACGAAACTCGAGAAGACGATCCGCCGCTTGCCCTGCCACCGGAACCGAACGAGGTGTTACTCGGGGACATGGACGAGGAAGACGTCGAGGAAGCAGCGGCAGAAGCCGCCCGAACGATCCCGCCCCGGGAGAACGCAGGCAACTGCGACATCAAGAACCTCGGTCGCGGCTCCCGGGTCTATCTTCCCGTCTTCGTTGACGGTGCGAACTTCATCACCGGGGATCTGCATTTCTCCCAGGGTGACGGAGAGATCACCTTCTGTGGGGCCATCGAGATCGCCGGCTGGATCGACATGAAGGTGGACATCATCAAGAACGGGATGGAGCAGTTGGGAACCGACTACGCGATGTTCAAACCCGGATACCAGGACCCCGACTTCTCGAACTACGTCGTCTTCGAGGGCTACTCCGTCGACGAGGACGGGACCCAACACTACAAGAACGCGAATGTCGGTATGCGCCGGGCGTGTCTGGACGCCATCGACTACCTGACGAACTTTGGCTACACCGAGGAGCAGGCGTACATGCTCCTCAGTACGATTCCCGTCGAGAGCCGCATCGCAGGAATCGTCGACCTGCCGAACACCTGTGTGACGGTGTCGGTCCCCAACGAAGCCTTCGACATCGACATCGATCCAGATACGCTTACCGACGAGTACGCGTCCGTCGGCGGCAAGGGCGACGTTGCCAAGCCCTCCTGACAATACCTCTTATCGTTTCACCGATACACTTCCTTTCCCAAGGAAACCGGTGGGGAACTCCGCTGGGTCGAACGCCGGGTCAGTGCCCCATCGAGTGGCCAACGGCCCACGGGTATCCGTCGGTACTTTCGACGACACCACCCGGACCGTGCTCGTGGTCGTGGTCGTGTTCACCTGCGTCCTCCTCATGAGACACCGCGACGACCTCGTCGACGCGGACGAGCAGATTCGCGGCCTCGGTCGCGCTGGTGATCGCCCGCTCGGTGACCGCGAGGGGTTCGAGGATCCCACCCTCGACCACGTCGCCGATCCGACCCGACTCTTCCTCGAGTCGTAATCCTGTCGCGTGATCGCCGTCGTGATGTCTCGCTCGTAACTCAACGACGACATCGATCGGACTCATGCCCGCCGACGCGGCGAGAGTCCGGGGGATCTCTTCCAGGGCGTCCGCGAACGCCTCGACGGCGAGTTGTTTCTTCCCGGGGACGTTCGACGCGCTCTTGCGGAGATCCCTCGCGAGATGGATCTCCGTTGCACCCCCACCGGGGACGACGACGCCGTCTTCGATCGCACGTGCAAGGACGTGAAAACAGCCGTCGACGACTCGCTTCGTCTCGTCGGCGACCTGCTGTGTCCCACCCCGGAGGAGCAACGACACCTGATCGCCGCCTGTTCCGCCGTCGACGATCGCGACCTCGGTCGGGCCGAGATCACGGCGCTCGACGCGCTGTGCCAGTCCGGTATCCGCAGCCGTCAGATCGTCGACCGGGCCGACCGGATTCGCTCCTGTCGCACGACCGACCTTCTCGAGTTCGTCCCGGCGTGTTCGTTCGACGGCGAGAACGCCAGCCTTCGTCAACAAGTACTGGATCATATCGTCGATCGACTGCTGGCAGAAGAGGACGTCTGCACCCGCGTCAGTGATCCGGTCGACGTACCCCTCGTAGACCTCCCGCTCGTACGCTTTGAGATCGCGTAGATCCGCCGGAGACTCGAGGGTGACCGCACCCTGCCCAGTCGCCGTTTCAATCGTCAGCTGGTCATCGACAAGGGCGACGGTGGCTGATTCGAACACGTCCGGGAGGCCGAGCTCGGGCGACACCGGTGTCGTGGACGACGATTCCATGTCGATGACGAGCCCCTCGACGACCGCCGAGTCGTAGTAGGAACGCCCCGGGATCGCCTTGCGCGTGATGCGTTTCAGATCGACGGTCCCGTCCTGTTCGATCGACTGGACTGCGTCGACCGTTTTTTCCGCCAGGAACTCACTCGCTTGGCGATCCCACTTCCCCGTGACCGACGTCCGTGCGACGGTTCGAAGCCGAGAGCGGTCGTCGGGGTCGACCGGAATCGCCCGTTCGCGTAGCGTCTCACGTGCACGTTCAGCAGCGAGGGTGTATCCCCGCGCGATGGTCGTCTCGTGGAGCCCCATCTCGAGCAGCGACTCGGCCTCCTCGAGCAACTCACCGACGAGTACGAGCGCTGACGTTGTCCCGTCACCCACCTGTGAATTCTGTTGTGCCGCGATTTCGACGATCGATCGTGCGGCAGGATGGCTGATATCCATCCGATCGACGATACTTGCCCCATCGTTGGTCACCACGATCGTTCCGTCCGAGCTTATGAGGAGTTTGTCCAGTCCCTTTGGACCGAGCGTCGTCTTTATCGCCTTCGAAAGCGCTTTCGCAGCCGCGACGTTGTCCGACTGTGCATCGCGTCCGTCGAGCCATTGAAACTCGCTGCCCCGAGAGAGTACCTGGTATGAATTGGTACCGTTTGTCATGGACTAATTCGAATGTGCCTCTCACCAAGTGCGACCAAAAAGCTACTGCGGACTTGCAGTACGTGTTCCGTGTCGTGTCATCGTCCCCCAGGCGTTCGGTTTGAGCTTCGAGTTCATCCCGGACGACGTCGTAGTCGAGGCCGGCCTGCACGAGCATATTCATGTCCTCGATATCGTCGTCGCGGCCTGCGACCAGTTTGAACAGGAAGATATCCTCGTTGCTGACTAACCGGATCGTCAATCGATCCGTGTTGAGGAACGGCTCGCTGCGCTCTTGCATGCCGTCGGTGAGGACGAGCTTGTTCGCGACCTGCTGGTTGAAGATGTCGAGGCGACACCCATCGGCGTTCTTGACGCAGCTCGTCGCACCTAATGCCCGGTAATCTGGATCCAACGACTGCACTTCCGCATACCCGAGGTCCAGCAGGACGGCCCACAGCTGTCCGTACGCGTCGCCATCCGGGACGACCAGGTCGATATCTTTCGTCGCCCCCTTTTTGAGGTCGCGCAGCGACATCGCGCCACCACCGATCAGGCAGACTAGAAGTTTCGAGTAGTGTTACAGTCAGCAGGCACGGGAGTCGCCCCATCGTTTTAACCAACAAAACTATGGATTAGCAGGTTGTGTTGGTTAACACGAGAGCAGCCGATGTCCTACGAACCCCCGACCCCACCGGCGAACCTCCCGACGGAGATCGTCAACACGCTCAACGAGTCGACTCCGGAACGGCTCCGAGACGTTGCGACGTACGCCGAAGCACTATCCGAGCACAAGGAACGTGAGGCGCGTCTCGAGGAGTCGGCTGACGAGGAAGCAGTAGAGGAGCGACCAGACGACCTCCCGGACGATGTCCCTGCCAAGGCAACGATCACGATCAAGGAGATCAACGACAATCGCTACTACTACTGGCAGTGGCGAGATGGAGAGAAGATTCGCCCACAGTACAAAGGCCCGGTTAACCCGGACGAGTAAAACTCGAGGAGGCAGGACACCCACCCCACGTTTCCGTCGTATCGAGGAATACACTCGTGACCAGGGGTGTGCGAAGCCCTGAAACGTGAGCTAGGCCAAATCCTCCAGCCGGCTGTCCCGAAGTACGGATTTCAACACGATGCCAGTATCCTGAACCAGTCGATGCTCGAGATAACTGCCTTCACCCCGGCCACCACCAGTTCGAGTTGATTCTACGACGCCGAGGAACGCCTGCTCTTTCAACAGCTCGTAGACACGGTGCTCGCTGAGAGTCTTCGCATCAGCCTTCTCTGTCGTCGCCTTATAGCGTTCGTAAATGCGGTTAGTCGAGAACCCCTCCTCGTTCGGATTCTCCTCAGTGAGCAGCGCGAGTGAATAGAGGATCAGTACTTCACAAAGCCGCTTAGTTAGAACGTCTGCTTGCTGTGAATGTGCCTAGCAAACAGCAGCAAGCAGACAGTGAAATGCACGAGGACCAGCTCCTTAACTTTCTCGTCAACGTTCTCACCGGCGCATTTACCCTAACCTCGGAGAGAACGCTGAAATCGACCCAGAGGACATTTTCGAGGTCCTCGTCGGCGCGACCGCCGACGGGACCTCGATCTCTTCACTCTGCGAGAAGAGCGAAGACGCACCCTCTGGCAACGATGTTCTCTATCACCTGCGCACCAAGTTCGACCTCGAAACTGTCGAATCAACCGGGAACACGCTTCTCCAGCAAGACGTCCTCGAAACGCTCCCCCAGCAGGTGGAGGTCCGCGACGACCTCCACCTGCGGCCCTACTACGGTGACGAAGACGAGACTGACGGCCTCTACTACAGCGAGACCAAAGCAGGAACGACTGCGTTCCACGCTTACACCACACTCTACGCCCGCGTGAACAACAAGCGATACACCTTGGCGGTGCGCCGTCTTACCGACGGCGACACCGCCAGCGACGTCCTCGCTGAGTTCCTTGGATTGCTCGAAAACTTCGAGTTCGACATCAAAGCGGTCTATCTCGACAGCGGTTTCTACGACGGCAAGTGTCTCACGTTGCTCCAGGCCCACAATTTCGCGTACATCGTTCCTGTGATCAAGTGGGGCAGCAAGATCAAGAACGAACTCAGCACCGGTTGGAGTCGTGAGATCACTCCCGATCTCACGACATCCTACGGCGAGAACGAGTGGACCGTCGAGTTTCCAGTGATGATCGACTGTACCTACAAGAACGGGCGATACGGTGAGCACGGGGTGGCGCGTCACGGCTACGCCGTCGACGCGCCGTTCGTCGATGAACCTCGACAAGCCCGATCCCACTACAGCAAACGGTTCGGGATCGAAGCGAGCTACCGGCTCTCCGAGTCAACGATCATCTCGACGACGACGCAAGATCCAACGAGACGGCTGTTGTTCGTCGTGCTCAGCCTGCTGATTCAGAACGTCTGGCGGTACTTGCAGTGGGAGTATGTGGCGACGCCCCGCCGAGGCGGGCGTCGCCTCTGGTGGTGGCCCTTCGAAGAGTTCGTCGACATGGTGACTCGGGCCACCCGTTATCGCTTTAGCTCCAGATGGTTGACCGAGTCGGCAGTTTGAGTTCAAGCACTGCTGTTGAATTGCGAGACGTAACACACGCCAGATCGACGGCGTTGCCACTCACCGCTGATGCCGCCGGCCCGGCTGAGTCCGTCAGCCGGGCCGGATCGTTGCTAGTTCGCCGTCGTTGGTCAGGTTCGGATCGACACTGCCGTGAGCCACGCGCTCGGTCAGCGCGTGGCGATCTACGTTCGGATCAATCGCCCCTTCCAGAATCACCAGCCCGACATCGTCCCACGGATAGCCCAGTTGTTCGGCCATCGTCTCCAGGAGATTCCCGTTGAACTGCTGAAGGCGCTTCGAGAACCGCCTTGGTTGCACTCCGGTCGTTTCCTCAACGGAGTCGGAGTCGGCGGGTCCGAGCCGTGCTCGGACTCGCCGCAACAGATACCGGCTCAGCAACAGCATCAGAACTGCAGCCAAGAGAAAACAGTTAACTGCGGCTTCCCGGCGAACCGGAATTACCTCCAGCCCGAACACCTCCTTGAGTTCTTGGATAACCGTCTCGACACTCCATCTGTTGCTGTACAGCGCCGCGATTTCTCGCGGCGCGAACCTGTCTCTCGGGAGATTCGTCGCGTAGAGGTGGTACTTGTGGTCGGCTTCGACATCGTCACGATACGCGGGAGCGTCCTCATCGTCCTCGTGGCGAACGCCGATGACTCGGAGGTCGTAGGGAAGGTGCGGATCGTCCTGATCCGCACCGACCCGTGCCGTGACATCGGTGGTTTGCCGGTAAAGGTCGGGCAGCACCTCTTGGAGGTGCGTGCCCTCCAGATCGATCGAGTTCCCACGCACGGTTCGTGGTTCCTTGATAACGTGCGGATTCGCATCGGCGTTGAGTCGGGAGACGAACCAGCCGTCGTTGTCCTCAATGCGTCCTAACCGCTCGTAGTCGAGGTAGCCGAGATCGAACAACGTGAGCGAGTCTTCAACCCAGGTGTCAATCTCAAGCTGGGTGGTTTCCTGGGTTCGAGCACTCGTGATAGAGTCAAGGAACGGTGCGACCGATGCAAGTGATTCGACCACGTGGAGCTTCGCTCCAGCGTGGTCGTTCCCATAGCCAGGGAAAGCGTCGATCGCTTCCGGCGAAAGCGTGCAGATAGTCGCATCCGCGATGAAGACGTCCTGGAAGCGACTGAACCGCCCACCAAGCGAGGACTCGGTTCGGCCGAGTTCGACGCTGACGTAGTTGACGAGATCAGTGAGAAGCTCGGTCAGCTCGGGGGTGATCCACTGCTGGATCGACGAGTAGGCGACATCGTCGCCAGTGAACGTCTTGTAGTAGTCGTGAGCGGCACTGACCGAGCCGTTGGGCTCGGTCGTGCCGACCAAGAAGCTCCAGAGAAACGGCGTCGGGTTGATGTGGCGACTCCGTTCGATGAGGCCGGTGGCGCGACTGTGGTCGCGCACCGGCTGGGGAGGAATCAGATTGTTCAGCTCTTGGCAGATACGGTGAAGCCATCGATCCATGTCTCCGCGTGTACGCGGGCGAGAGTTGCAACTACCGTTTGCGCTGAATCCTTAAGCGATAACGGGTGGTGCGAAGCAGGGTTCGTCGGTCGGTTCGTTGATACCTATTTTCTTTCATTCACGACCCCTCAATTCGGTAGAGGGTATCGGTCCCGTTGGTCAGTAACACGTCGTCGATGACGGCGACGTCGACGCCCGACCACCCGTCGAGTTGAGTGTCGTACACGACCGTCCCGTCGACAACTGCAAGCGCCGAGAGCATATCTGTGTTATCGCTTACCCAGACGCGGTTACCATCTGGAACTGGCGGGTTCGAGATCGTCGCGTCGAGTCTGGTCTGCCAGCGAGTTAAGCCAGTTTCAGCATCGAGGGCGACGACGTAGCCGGCATCAGTGCCAACGAAGACCGTTTCGCTGCCGATCGCGAGCCCACCGCTTGGCTCTAAATCGAACGGCTCTCGCCACCGCTCGGACCCGTCAGCCATCTCGAGGGCGATGAGTTCGCCAGGGACCTGCCGATCGTAGCCCACGAATAGTTCGTCGTCGGCGACACTGCCCGTGAATCCGAGGTGGATGTCTAGTTTGTCGACGACGTCTCCGGTCGCCAGTTCGTATACGTATACGTGATTGCCGACGCCAGCGTACACTCGCTCGTCGGTGCTTCCGGCTTCGAAGACGAACGCCTCGGTGTATTCGTGTTCCCACCGCTGTTGCCCGCTTTCGGCCTCGAGAGCACGAATCACCGAATCTTGGTCGTCGTCGGAGCCAGAGGTATCGCTTCCGTACACGATGGCTCCGTCGGCGAGGGTTACGTGCTGAATCCGCGTTCTGGTCCCCGTAGAGTCGGTTTCTTCGACCCATCGTTCGGTGCCGTCGCTTGCATCGAACGCGTATAGCCGCGCGTCGTCTCCGTCGTTGTTTCTGGATCCGACGTAAAGACGCTCGCCGTCGCTTGTGAGCGTTTGACCCGGATTCAGTCGGTACTCCTCCGGTAGCTCGACCAACCACCGCTGGCTCCCGTCCGGGTCGCGCACCGAGACGCCATCGAACCCTCGGGTCAAGAAGACTCCATCCGTCTCGCCGACACTCCGGGGTGCTCGCTCGAGGGTCGTCATCTCCGAGAGACTGAGTTCGTCGATCTCGTCGACCGGCGGAGGATTCGACGCTTCGTTGTCATCGTCTACGCTGTCATCGTCTGCGCTGTCGCCATTGTCTCCCGCACTGGCCCCATCGCCGCTTCCGGCCTCAAGATTCAGACAGCCGGCCGTCGCAAACCCCACGCCAGTCACACAGAACAGCCGCCGGGAGACTGATCCAAGCGCTCGAGAGGTGGTCGACTCGTCGACGTTGCCTGTCATCGTTCGATCGAGTACGTGATCGGTTCGGCCTCGGTTGCGAGCACACCATCGGTCACCGCAAGCTGGAGCTCACCCTCGTCGTAGTCCGGAGTGAGCGTCCGATGGTGGCGAATGTCTCCGTCTCTTTCCTCAAGCGCATACAGGTCCTGTTGTTCGTCTGTGACCCAGACCAGTCCATCTTCAGCAACAGGTCCGGTGGCGACCGATCCCTCGAGACGTGTTTCCCAGCGTGTGTCTCCGGTCTCGCGATCGTAGGCCAGCACGTAGCCTGCCTCGGCACCGACACAGACCACCTCGATACCGACTGTCGGCCGACTCTCGATGTCCTGTACAGTTTCCGTCGACCAGCGCTGTTCCCCTCGATTCATATCGAACCGAGTAAGTGCGTTCCCAAAATCGTCTGCAACATACAGTTCCGAGCCCTCGTACGCGAGGGCATCGAACGTTGGTGTTACTGAATACGTCTCGAGTTTGTCACCGCTGGCCAGGTCGTATGCGATCAATTCGTTCGAAGCTGCCGTGTAGACGGTACCGTCGTAGACCGCGAGGCCGGTAACGAACCCCTCGTCAAACTGGTGGTCCCACAACTCGGTCCCTGAAGCGTCGAGTGCGCCCACACGCGGCTGCTGATCACTGCCGGAGCCATGACTCCCAACGCCGTAGACGACGCCGTCGTCGCTCGCAGTAAGCTCCCAGACGACATCTTCGTGTCCGGTTTCAGCAGCGTCGTAGTGCCACTCCGACTGACCCGATTCGAAATCGAACGCATAGAGACGCCCACCATCTTGGTCGGTGTGGTACGAATCGGCACCGACGTAAACCAGCGATCCATCAGTGTCGATCGGTCCATCGACCAGCAGTTCGTACTCGTCCCGACTCACTCGTTCACTCTCCCAGTCGACGGTCCCGTCGATGTCGACTCGGTTTACCCAGCCCTCTCCGTCTGGAGGGGCTTCCTCCTGGAAATAAAACTCATCATCGACCGCCGTTACCCAGCGTAAACTTCCGGCGGTATCGATCGTAGCTGACTCAGTGAGTGACACGTCATCGACGTGGACCGTTTGTTCTTCATCCGCTGTCTGTTCGTCGCTGTCGCCATCTGCTTGATCACTTTCGTCCTCTTCGCCCGCCTCAAGTAGGGGCTGGAGACATCCGCTTAATCCACCCAACCCACCAGCGAACGCAGCCGAGAGGACGGTTCGTCGCCGCCTCTGTGACCGGCTTGACCCCATGTACTAAATATCAAAAATCGGTATATTATTATATTTTCGGATATACCAACCTGACGGAGATTGCACGGCCAAAAATCATTAAATGTTGAAGTTCAAATTTGGTGACTGATAGGTTCTGCACCGCTCAGCATCGTCCGTTACGGGTTCTATTCAATCTTCGACCCGTCAGAGATTGTCTCCAGCCGGTCGGCGGTCTATGTGCGGACGCGACGGGGCCGACTTAGAGAGTCGGTTAGGTTGATTGCGTTTTATTTCTTGAACCTGTTTTTGTACGCGGTTCCGCTTACGTACGCAGGATTCGGTGCGACGGGAGAGCTTCAACCCCACGAGGGTTCGGCTGAAACACGTTTGTACACCTCCGAAAACGGAGTTTATAAAGGCTTCAACCCCACGAGGGTTCGGCTGAAACAGTCCACAAACGCAGCCACATCGCGTTCATGACCTCGCTTCAACCCCACGAGGGTTCGGCTGAAACGATCGAAGCCTCGAATCCCTCGCGCTTTCATCGGCCGCTTCAACCCCACGAGGGTTCGGCTGAAACACGTGGAAAAAGCGGTTATGTCGGAAGCCTTCGAGCTTCAACCCCACGAGGGTTCGGCTGAAACTTTCGGTACGATTATGCCGTCGATTATCAACTAAGAGCTTCAACCCCACGAGGGTTCGGCTGAAACCGGTACCGGAAAGATCACCGGGATTAAATCTGTCCATGCTTCAACCCCACGAGGGTTCGGCTGAAACGGGAATAATCGGTATCAAAAACCGGATGGATCATTTGGCTTCAACCCCACGAGGGTTCGGCTGAAACTCGTCCCAGACTCCATGTGTGCGTTCTCCAGAGACCGCTTCAACCCCACGAGGGTTCGGCTGAAACACCCCCACGACTCGATACGGTCGATCTCCTCAGCCCGCTTCAACCCCACGAGGGTTCGGCTGAAACGCGTCTACGCGACGAAAGAGTGGGTCAACGACGGCGGCTTCAACCCCACGAGGGTTCGGCTGAAACGATTGGTCAGACATGTTTTTCTTCCACCTCCAGTTGCTTCAACCCCACGAGGGTTCGGCTGAAACTCGGCCTTCAAGAGGCGTTGCGTTATCGCTGGCAGCCGCTTCAACCCCACGAGGGTTCGGCTGAAACCGGCGTACTTGGTGTATGTAACCTCGTCGACGCTCGCTTCAACCCCACGAGGGTTCGGCTGAAACCCTTCGAGGAGATGACCGTCACCAACGACATCGACGGCTTCAACCCCACGAGGGTTCGGCTGAAACTTGGTCAAATGGGGGATCGAACACGACCGTATCGAACGCTTCAACCCCACGAGGGTTCGGCTGAAACCGTACGTCGTCGGCGAGGAGGACTACACGGCCGACGCTTCAACCCCACGAGGGTTCGGCTGAAACTACGTTAAAATATCACTTCTGCGATAACAGACCAAAAGCTTCAACCCCACGAGGGTTCGGCTGAAACAGTCCATCAAGATGGAAACGCTCCAAGGGCTTGGAGAGCTTCAACCCCACGAGGGTTCGGCTGAAACGCTGGACGCTTGAGGAGTCGCTTGACGATCCAGTGGCTTCAACCCCACGAGGGTTCGGCTGAAACGAGCTGTTCGCTCGGAGAGCCGCCGAGGATGTGAACCGCTTCAACCCCACGAGGGTTCGGCTGAAACACAACCGGCAGCGAGAACGGCCACAGCGGACCCGAGCTTCAACCCCACGAGGGTTCGGCTGAAACTCGCTCGAGATCGTGCTGACGACCTTCGCGAGTGGGTGCTTCAACCCCACGAGGGTTCGGCTGAAACAAGCGATGGTAGAGGCACTCCGTCAGACCAAACTCCGCTTCAACCCCACGAGGGTTCGGCTGAAACCATGGAGCGGGACAGTCTGACAATCAACCTCAACGCTTCAACCCCACGAGGGTTCGGCTGAAACCTTCGGTGGCATGGATGCCGGTATTGATGCTCGGGAAGCTTCAACCCCACGAGGGTTCGGCTGAAACAATTTATCAGGTTTATGGACCTGATAAATGGGTTGATGCTTCAACCCCACGAGGGTTCGGCTGAAACGGGACTGATTAGCAGATCGGGAGTGAGACAATAATGAGCTTCAACCCCACGAGGGTTCGGCTGAAACTAGTGTGAACGCTTCCGGCCTAATCAACCAGTTGGTGGCTTCAACCCCACGAGGGTTCGGCTGAAACTGTTCGTCGTTGATTTCTCCGGTACGGCGTTCACTCGCTTCAACCCCACGAGGGTTCGGCTGAAACATTTGGAAGGACTCACAGACGGAATGCGTTTTAAGCGTGCTTCAACCCCACGAGGGTTCGGCTGAAACGCGACAAGCACCGTTCAATCTAGTCCCGCGAGAGTCTGCTTCAACCCCACGAGGGTTCGGCTGAAACGTGGGGTATGTCAGACGATATATGCGGCCACACTAAGCTTCAACCCCACGAGGGTTCGGCTGAAACCACTTTATCGTCCGCGTCAAAACCTGTGCCGACGCTTCAACCCCACGAGGGTTCGGCTGAAACCGAGATCCGGAATCGGAGCGCCGAAAGCGCTGCCGACGCTTCAACCCCACGAGGGTTCGGCTGAAACGAGGACTACGAAACCGACGGCGTGGCGACGGCGACCGCTTCAACCCCACGAGGGTTCGGCTGAAACCGTCGGATCTCGAAACCCTCCCTGGTGAGCCAGGCGCTTCAACCCCACGAGGGTTCGGCTGAAACGCCTTCGTCAGCTAATGCTGTCCCGGAGTTTGATCCGCTTCAACCCCACGAGGGTTCGGCTGAAACACGTTCGTGATTTCCTTACTCATGGTTTATCGGACGGCTTCAACCCCACGAGGGTTCGGCTGAAACTATCGAGATACGCGAAATCGTGGTGACCTAGATATGGCTTCAACCCCACGAGGGTTCGGCTGAAACTTCAAAAATCACTTCTATATCACTCCGCCCTACGTCAGCTTCAACCCCACGAGGGTTCGGCTGAAACATTCCTCCATTCCCTCAAGGTCGCTTTGCGTCTCGGCTTCAACCCCACGAGGGTTCGGCTGAAACGGTTGGCCGTGGGACTAGTGGAGAACGATTTGACGCTTCAACCCCACGAGGGTTCGGCTGAAACGTTCTCGAGGAGTTGCTCGCGGACGCACCACCCGAGCTTCAACCCCACGAGGGTTCGGCTGAAACCCGAAGCGGACGTGCTCGCCGTCGACGTCGAACCAGCTTCAACCCCACGAGGGTTCGGCTGAAACTAGCCGCCAGCCGAGCCGTACTGTCCCGGCGTCGCTTCAACCCCACGAGGGTTCGGCTGAAACGTCGGCGGGCAGGTCGTCCCCGCCGGCGTGCTCGAGCTTCAACCCCACGAGGGTTCGGCTGAAACCTCCTCGAAGTACCGTTCGTCAAGGATTTCGACGCGCTTCAACCCCACGAGGGTTCGGCTGAAACTCGTCGGGATGGGTATCGGTGGCTGACATGGGTGGAGCTTCAACCCCACGAGGGTTCGGCTGAAACTCGCCCCAACCGTACTACACGCATTTCGACGGCTGGCTTCAACCCCACGAGGGTTCGGCTGAAACAAACTGCTGACGCAACATCATGACAGACGTAACGAGGCTTCAACCCCACGAGGGTTCGGCTGAAACTCGACGTCGAAGCGGCAGAGATCGGTTTTGTTCTGGCTTCAACCCCACGAGGGTTCGGCTGAAACCATTATCCCGAAAAGTGCCAATGCTGCGGTTCAAAGGCTTCAACCCCACGAGGGTTCGGCTGAAACATCCTCGAAACCACATCACTAAATTGGTAATTAGGGAGCTTCAACCCCACGAGGGTTCGGCTGAAACCGTCCGTGGGATCTCGTGCCAGTCGGGCCGGTGGCCGCTTCAACCCCACGAGGGTTCGGCTGAAACATTCTCTCACTGTTCTCTCACTGTTATGGGACAGTGCTTCAACCCCACGAGGGTTCGGCTGAAACCATCGCCCGCACGCGGTCGTTCTTGAACGCTTGCGGCTTCAACCCCACGAGGGTTCGGCTGAAACACAGTACTCCTCAAAGTTCGGCAAGTCCGTCGATCGGGCTTCAACCCCACGAGGGTTCGGCTGAAACGACGTGAAAACCGACGGTACCGGCTGGCACGCCCGTGCTTCAACCCCACGAGGGTTCGGCTGAAACGCGCGCTCAAACTGTCGGTACGGATCGACGGTGCTTCAACCCCACGAGGGTTCGGCTGAAACCTGTCCGGGCTGACCCTCGGTCACACGCCCGCGGATGCTTCAACCCCACGAGGGTTCGGCTGAAACATGCGACACTCGAGGCGTTCGGGCTGACGCCGGCGGCTTCAACCCCACGAGGGTTCGGCTGAAACGAACCGCCGCGAAATCCGAACGCGAGCGGAACGGATGCTTCAACCCCACGAGGGTTCGGCTGAAACCAGCACGAACTCAAAGACAAGATTCTAGCTGCGAGCGCTTCAACCCCACGAGGGTTCGGCTGAAACCAGCGACCCCCACAGTCAACGCACTGCTGTACCGGCTTCAACCCCACGAGGGTTCGGCTGAAACGGTCGTCCCGCCATCGGTGTAGGTCACGTCGGCGGTGCTTCAACCCCACGAGGGTTCGGCTGAAACTCGCGGAGGAGGCCGACGTCTCACAGCCGCTTATCGCGCTTCAACCCCACGAGGGTTCGGCTGAAACGATACGGCGGTGTTGCCCGAGCGGTACCTGGAGATCGCTTCAACCCCACGAGGGTTCGGCTGAAACCGATCCCTGTGCGGTCGTCTGTTCGGCCTGTGGCGCTTCAACCCCACGAGGGTTCGGCTGAAACACCCGCGACAGGCCGGGATCGAAGCGGTCAACCTCCGCTTCAACCCCACGAGGGTTCGGCTGAAACGCGAAGGTCGCGTGGGCTCGAGCACGCCGGACAGGCGCTTCAACCCCACGAGGGTTCGGCTGAAACGCGAAGGTCGCGTGGGCTCGAGCACGCCGGACAGGCGCTTCAACCCCACGAGGGTTCGGCTGAAACGATATTCACCAACCGATCGATTTGCCGAAACGCCAGCTTCAACCCCACGAGGGTTCGGCTGAAACCCTCGAGTGCCGCCGAAACCCGTTCCGCCCCGAGTGCTTCAACCCCACGAGGGTTCGGCTGAAACCATGCCCGGTTTCCGGGCTACAGGCCCTACATGGCACGACTACACCAAAGAACTTCCGTCGACCTCCAATAACCAGTCACCCCCCTGAGGTCGACGGTAGCGCTCTCTCACAGAAACCGCTGGTCTTCTGTAGGGTCTTCACCATAGACCGTTCGATTGAGAAGTGTATCGGACGACAGCTCGTAGATGATCGTCGATTCACCAGGCTCGAGTAGCTCGTCGATCTCCCCACGCAGATTCTCGAGGTCGCCTTCCGAGATCTCGCCCTCAAGGACGGAGTTCTGGACGTGGGTCAGGTAGCGACGTCCGATCTTCAGTGCTTTGTGTGTGCGTTCTGCTCGGAGATCGTACACCATAATCACGTACATATTACCACCATCGCTTGAACGAATCGTAGGATTCACCGGTCAACAGGTGCTTTTTGAGTTTATACGCCTCGAGTCGGAGCAGGTACTGGTAGCTAACCTTTCTGTTCAGCTCCGGATGCTCTACGGTTCGTTCGAGCGTCTCTTCGAACGCTTTCGAGTAAGTTTGTCGGCCCCGTTCGTTCAGTAGACACGAACCGAGTTCGGTCTCGAAGTCGTCTCGATCAATCTGTCCGCGATTGACGAGACGGAACAGTACGCGGTCGGCCAGAATTGGCTTAAAGAGATCGGCGAGATCCAGGGACAGCGAGTAGCGCCGTTCACCGGGTTCGTGGAGGTAGCTGATGGTCGGATCGAGTGCAGTCGCTCGAATTGCGGAGACACAGTTCGCGTAGACTAGCGAGTTGCCAAAGGAGATCAGACTGTTGACCTCGTTCGGCGGCGGGTTGTACTCCCGTCTCGAGAGCCGGAACTCTTCGGGGAGGATTTCGTTGAACGATCGGTAGTACGCTTTCCGAGCGCTCGCCTCGACCCCCATCAGTTCGTCGACGGGAAGCTCGTCGTCAACGCGAGCAGCGGCTGCCTCGAGGTCGGCGATCTCGGCCTCAAGGTCGCGGTCGCGGCCGTCGTAGTAGACGGCGTTCGTTCGCATGTTGTGGATGCTTCCAGCGACGATCGATGCGGCGAGTCGTCGCCGATGGTTCTCGTTCTCGTAGGCTCTGACCTGTGAGACGACCGTTCGTCCCGAGGTCTGGCCTCGCTCTGGCATGATCGAGCCGGAGTAATAGTCTTCCCAGCCAAACACGTGCATGGCGACGCCCTGATCGTTCAGAAACGACATCAGGCGCGTGTTGAAATCGATCTGCCCGTGGAGAAATAGTGCCTCGGCGTTCTCGACTGGGACGTACTTCTTCTCACCGTCGTCGGTGACGACCCGGACCGTATCGTCTTTGCGTTCGATGCGACCGTCCGAAAACACGTGGTAGTTCCTATCCATGGGTCAACACCAGCAAAAGTCGTGGTACGCACAGGCATCGCAGAACGGCTTTTCCTCCGCGGGCGGTGGCGACTCTCGAGTCACCACGTCGTAGATTCCGCGGATGGCGTCCTCGACTTTCTCCGCACGTTCCCCGGTGAGTTTGATCGGCTCCCGCTTTCGTTCGCGGGGATGGGCAAGCACACCGTCCCGCTCGACGTCGGCGACGTGCTCGAGATACCAGAGGTAGTACGACAGCTGCATTTTGGCGGGTTCAGTGAGCGTCGAGGATGGTTTGACCTCGACGACACGACCGTCCTCCAAGACGTCGAGCGAGATCATCCCGAGGTGGAGGTTGCGGCGTTTCTCGCTGTAGGCGGTGTCGTCGACGTGAGTACCCCGGACGACCGTAGGGTTCTCGCGATCGATCTCGAGGTTGCGCGACTCGAACCAGAGTTCGCGCTTACAGACGTGGTAGTACTGCATCATCACGCCGGTGACGCGAAACGGCTCGTCAACGGGGTTCCCGCGAGCGGTCTCGAGAAGACGGGAGACGGGATCGGGGTCGGTCACAGGAACCTCCGTTCGACGGTGTTGTCCGGGACGACGAAGCCGGTCGTCGGATCGAAGAAGTCCACGAACTCTGGCCTCGAGGGATCGACGTACCGAACGTCCGCTTTGGGATGAACCGGTGGGAGGTCTCCGAGTTCTCGTGCTTCCTTCGAATCGGCACTGTAGAACGGAACCGATACCTGTCTCGTCCGGAGGTCGTCCATTTGCCGGTTGACCTCGTCGAACTCGTAGCGATCTACAGCATCCTGAATAGCCTCTACGGCCGCCCGTTCCTCGTCCGTTCGACATACGACGACGTCGATGGCGTTTCGCTGGTCGATGAGCGAAAGCCCCTCGAGTTCGTCGCCCCGGGCCTCGTCGACGTAGCTCGCGTACGTCTCTTTACCGACGTTTTTCTGCTGATGAAGTGCCTCGTAGTATTTTTCGACAGCGTCCTTTGCGACCGTGGTTTCCTCGAGGAACCTCCCGTCGCCACGAACGGACTCGAGGGTCCGCGCGGCGACGGGCAGGAGTGAGACACCGCGATTGTACACGGCTTCTGCAGGGGTCTTCTCCTGCTCTTCGGGCGCGTCGAGCCACCAGACGGTGACCTCTCCCCGATCCCGTTCGAACGACCGGTTACACCTTCCGGCGGCTTGGACGATGCTGTCGATGGGCGCAAGATCGCGGTAGACGCGGTCGAAACTGATGTCGACGCCAGCTTCGACGAGCTGGGTCGAGACTGTGAGAAGCGGGTGGCCGCGTCCGGTCAATTCCTTCGCCGCCTCGATCAGGGTGAGCCGATCGATCGGGCGAAGCCGAGTCGAGAGATGCAGGAGAGACCGGTCCCCAGCGGTTTCGGCCCGTTTGGCAACCGCCGCTGGATCGACAGTCTCCGGATCACCCACGGCCTCGAGTTCGGCGGCGTAGATCTCTCCGATATCTACCAGCCTGGGAGATCGTTCCGCCACGAGCTCGGTCAGTTTTCTCGCGCTGTCGATCGTGTTACAGACCGTGAGCGTGGCGTCGCCCCCCTCAAGGGTCTCAAGCAGTTCCGTGGCTGCGTCGTCGTAGGACTTCGCGCCGTCTTGTTCGTCGATGTACCGTTCCGTCGACGGATCGAGGCGATACCGGACGCGTTCGGTCGCCTCGAAGTACGCAGTCGGCTCGTCGACGAGTTCGACCGCGCCGTCGAACAGCTGTGGCTGTGTCGCGGTCATCGCGATGACCGTCGCGTCGTATCGTTCCGTTAGCATCGTCACGAGACGGGGAACGAGTTTCCACCAGTCGAGCGGAAGGCTCTGTGGCTCGTCGAGGACGACGACGCTGTTTCGGAGCGCAGGAATCTTCATCGACTGTTTGTTCGCCGGACCTGCCAGACTCTCGAACAGCTGGACAAACGTCGTCACGGTCAGGCCGGCCCGCCAGCTCTCGGCGAGCATTCCGGCGACGTCGTCATTTAAGTCCGCATCGTCGGCGCCACCATCGTCTACGTCTCGAATCGTCGTCTCTGCGAGATGGTGATGGGCAGTGAGCAGACGGCCCGCAGTATTGGTCTCGTAGATGTCCTGGGCTTCGTCGACCACCTGATCGATGATACTGGTAAACGGGAGCGCGTAAACGATCCGTTCGCCACCGATTCGGTCCCGGGTCGTGAGTGCCGCTGACAGCCCGGCGAGCGTCTTTCCCATGCCTGTTGGCAACGTAATCGTCGCGACGCCACCGCCGTCGTCGGCGAACAACTCCGCGTTCTCGAGGACGGTCGACTGTGCCCGCGAACGGTAGTGGTTCAGCCGTTCGCTCCGTGTTCCCTCCGGGTCAGCGCACGCGTCAGCCTCGAGGTCGTCGATGTACTCGTCCAGTCGCTCGAGGGTCGGTTTCTCGGGTCCATAGGTGTCCTCGGAGAGTTCCGACTCCTTCGAGGCCGAGGCAGCGCTCGTCTTGTCGGCGAGCACGAGCGAGCCCCAGCACTCGAGGACGAGTGCGTAACATGACTCCGACAGCGATTCCCGGTCGACGCCGACGCCGGTTCCGGAGGCTGCGACGGCTGACTCAATCCCACCGAGCAACTCGAGGAATCCGTCGTGGAACTCCTCCCACGAGCCGTTCCCGTCGGTCGCCTTTTCGAACACCGTCTCCCCAAGTTTGGGAGTGTTGTCGTCGATGTCCTGAAGTTGCATCGCGATCGCCCCCTGTTGTTGCTCGTTGGCGTTCTGGGTGCCCCTCGAGACGCCGTCACGTCGGTGTGACCGCTCGAAGACGTATTCGGCGACGTCCGGCAGGGTTCCGTGGTGTTTCCCGACGGCGACAAAGCCCGCGAGACAGGTCTCGGTGTCATATCCACGGGCATCCAGTGCGTAGTAGGCGGCGAACGCTCCGATCGGGGCATGATACCGACAGCGAGTGTCCGGCGGCGTCCCCGATTCCATACCGAGGTACTGCTGGAAATACGTCGTTGCCTTCCCGAAGTCGTGGACGTACGCAAGCGTCTCGACAACGTCTCTCACTGGTTCTCCCGCCGACGTCCGGGCGTCCGCCGGCACCACGTATCGGACGCGTTCGGCCACGTCCTCGAGATGATCTCGGAGAAAGACGCCATCGTGACCTTCCTCCGGTGGATGGGAGTACCGAATCGTCATCTCAGACGAACACCACGGTTCGCCCGTCGACGCGGGACGGCTCGACGTTTTTGACCGTGAGAGAACCGGCGTCTGGATTGTACGTATAGGCCGTAAAGCCGGCAGTCGTCCGACCCCCGGAATCAGCGGTCATGAACGCAGGTGACTCTTCGACCTGACACCGCGTCCCGGGCTCGAGTACGACATCCTCGACGGCGTCGGGGACCGCTGAATCTACCTCGACCGAATCGCCGCTCGGCCCGGGTTCCATCTCGAACTCGCCGTGGTACTCAATCTCTGCGAGGTGCTCCGAGAGGCCGAGACTGGGGACGTAGTGACTCTTGCCGGCCTCGAGTGTTTCCCGAAGTTCTCGATACCGCTCTTCGTCAGATAGCCAGACGTCGATGCGATAGGCTGGATCGACGAGAACCTCGTAGTTGTGTTGCTGGCGAAGCGTCGTCGGATCGGGGAGCTTCATGCTGAGTTTTCCCCGGCCGTTGAGCGACTGGAGGTTCCCGTCAGCTGTCGAGAGCGTGTTCATCGGCATGTTGATCGTCCGGATCTCGCTGACGGGCTCGATCGCCACCGCGGACTCGTCGGGCGCGAACAGGTCGTAGTACCCATCGCGTTCGATACCGAGGACGGCGGCGAACAGTCCGGCGACAGTGGTCCGCGGGATGATCCGGTAGGTCTGTTTGACGACGTTCCCCTCGATCCGCCGAAAGTGACCCCACGACCCACGGACGGTGACGGAGAGACAGCGTTCGGGTGAGACGGCATCACCACTCTCTGTGTTATCCTCGTCGTCTCCTGCCCACTGTTCGAGCGATTCCTGTCCCATCGTCACTCGGCGTTCGGCAGCGTCGTGGTGTGTTCCTCGTAGACGTCAACGACCTCGACGGTCCCCGAACCGAGCGCGTCCTCGAGTGCGTCGTACAGCACCTTGGGACCGCCGACCTCGTCGTCGTGGGATAGCTCGAGGACATCACTCGCGACCATGCGCACGCGCTCGATACGTCCGCTCGCGTTCGCCAGCCGATCGACGAAGCCGTCGACCTCGAGGGTCAGATCCCGGACTGTCCGGAGTTCCTCTTCGGGCTCTGAGCGTTCCTCGTCTAGCTCGAGGTCCCGATCGAGGCCGCCGAGATGGAAGCTTTCCTCGGCGTACTCGACGCGACAGTACAGCCGCGGTTCCTGGCCGACCTTGCTTCGGCTAATAGTCTGGTTCTTTATCGCCCGCCAGCAGAGCGTGTCGAGTCGTTTGACGTCATCTGCGGTGAGCTTCGTGTCCTCGGCCCCGTGTTCGTCCACGAGCCCGTGGAATCGGATGAGCCCGTACTGGATTCGGTGGTCGTCGAGATCGAACCCACCCTGTTCTTTCCCTTCCTGGGTCGCGATTACGCTCGTTAAGCTGTCGTACTCCTCGTTTTCGTTGACGGCGTGGATCGACTTTCCAGGCGAGAACTGAACGGGTCCGGTGAAGTGATCGGGAAGGTGTTTCGCGTACTCGTCGTCGGTGTCGACTGACATCGTTGCGCCGAAATAGCGAACGTCAACGCTGTTCTCGAGGAACTCGCCGAAGACGTCCTCGCGGAACTGATCGGCTTCCTCGTCGTCCCCGAGGTCGTACTCATCGTAGTCGACGGCTTTCAGCCGGTCCTCGAGGAGTTCCCCGCGGGTGTACTGGGTCCCCTCCTCGTTGACGTTCCGGATGTAGACGCCGTGACCATCGTCGTCGAGCTGGTCACGCAGGTAGCGTTTCAGACGGACGTCGGTGACGATCGCCTGCTGGGTCTGGGGGTCGATCCGGGGTCGGTTCGCGCCGCTAAGGGGGTTACCGTTCGGGTTCGCGTCAACGGCGTCGTACAGGAAGACGATTTCGGAGCGGTTCTCTACGGTGTCGGATGCGTCTGTCATCTTAGTGTTCCTCCTTGAGGTCGGGTTGGTCGTCGGACTCTACGTTGTCCCAGTCTGGGTGGTCGTTCATGCCGTAAGTAATCCCGAGCGCGTAGTAGAATCGGAGATCGTCAGTGTCGATCTCCCACTCGTCAGGATCGGGATCAAGGATCGTCTCCCGGAGTCGATCGACGATGTAGTCCGCCTTGGTTCCGGGATAGGATCTCCCCTCTTTCTTTTCCTGACGCGTGTAGGTGAGCGTCTTCGCGATCGTCTCCTGGGTCACCTTCTTGATCCGTGAGCGGGTGATCGATTTCACGGGATACTGATCGACCAGCGTCGTCGACCGATCTTCGCTGTACTCCTGGTAGCTCCCGATGTCGCCGACGAGTGCGCCGAGCAAGAACGCGCCTCGACGTTCGGCGGTGACAGACGGCCCGTCGGAATTGGGTGCGAGTGCTGGAGTTTCCTGGATGAACGATTCGAGTTTCGCGTCCGCGGGGTGTCCCCCGTCGGTGGCTAATATCTCTGTTACTGTTGGCATCGTATCTACGTCGTCGTAGGTCGGTTCGTACGTGATCGGTTCTTTCTCCGGGTCGGACGTGGTGAGTAACTCGAGGTCGCCGTCGGCGAGTGCACACAGCTGGGCGAACTGGCTTGCGACCAGAAACGACGGGAACCCGTCGTACTCGTCGTCGGTCTCCTCGCTGCTGATGCGGGAGACGAACTCCTCGAGCAGTACGTCGACGGCGATCGGTTCGCCGCTCAGGACGTTGACCAGCGCCTGGATACGCGGATCGTCCGCGTCGGCGTCGGTGTCATCTCGTCCGGCGAACGTCTGGTAGAAGTACCAGCCCGTCGAGACCGCGTGGAGCCGGTTGTCGTCACCCGCGAGCAGTTCCCATTTCTCGTTCGTCGGCATCGGTGCCGTCCAGTCGTCGCCTTCCTCAGTCGCGAACGCCGAGGCGTTCTCGACCAGTCGATTGTGCGTAAACGCAAGTTGCTTCGGGTAGTGCAACTGGCCGTTCAGCGTCTCTCCGAAGACGTCATAGCGGGACATCTGGTGGGGCATCACGGCCGAAATGTAGAACCGGAGATAGTCTTCGTCGAACAACTCTTCCCGGTTCTCGTAGGCCCGCTCGACCGGCGTCAGGTCATCGTCTGTACTGGCGGCATCGTGGAGAACCCGGTATAGATCACGGGCTTTCTCCGGTGTCGGTCGACCGAAGAAGTACGGCAGGTAGTACACCTTCGCACCAAACGTCCGATACGTACAGGCCTCGACGAACACCCCCGCGTTCATCACCGTCACAGCGGCATCCTCGGAAATCGGGTGGGATCGCCACGCCTCCTCGATGTCCAGCCCTGGGAACTTCTCGAGTTGCTTGCCGAGGAAGTAGTTCTGTGGGTCTTCCGAGGTCCCCACCGTCCGGGACGGCTCTCGCGTGACGAGGTCTGTCGCGTCCCCGGAGGAGTCGTCGGCCTTGTTCTTCGTGACGAGTTTCGAGAGCTTCCGTCGGCGCATCGCCTCGAGGAAGACGTCGATCTCGCCGGGCCAGCGGTACTCGCCGTCCGACTCGGTCTTCACCTGGACGGTCAGGAGGGCTGTCGCGGATTCGCCGCCGAGACTTTTCTTCACACCCTCTTCGATAGTCTCGAGGGCGTCTTCGCTGAGTTCGGCGAGTCGTTCGACGATCCAGCCGTCTTCGTGGGCGTCCGCGGCCTCCCTTACCACACCGTCGGTAGCCCACTTGGTCAACCGTTCTTTGGCGTAGCGGGCAAGCTTCTCGGGATCGCTGTTGCGGCCGGCCTGGTGGGTAACGCTGTGGTCGATCCCGCGTGCAGCCGGGTATTTACAATGGCTGACCTGCTGGACCAGCCCTTCGGTATACCGAGTTAACCAGACCGGTCCGAGGTGATCGTCGGCGAGCCGTGGCTCCGGCCCCGAGATGTCGACGCGGACGACGATCAGGCTGTCGTCCGTGTCGATCAGATCGCCTGCGGCATCGGGCGTCAGGTACGGCGCGTACTCCCCGCCTCCGGTAGTGGCGAGCGTGTAGAGTTTCCCATAGAGGTACTGTAAGTCCCGAAGCGAGCCGGTCGGGGAGTCCGGCAGCTCCTCGGCTAACTCCTCGTCGTCGTAGGCGTCGCGAAACGCCTCAGGCGAAAGCATCCTCTCCCTCGAGTTCGCTTTCCCCCGGCCGGGTTCGGTCCGTGACGTTCACGAACCCCAGCCCGAGCGAGTTTCGTTCTCCGAGTCCGACGTCCAGCGCGAGGTTGAGATGCCTACGGTGGTGGTCGTCTCGGACGCTGTATTCGAACCGCCACTTGCTCAGCACGTAGGTCATCTCCTGGCCTTCGGTCACCGTTACCGGCACGGCAAACGTCTTGATCAACTCATAGCCGTCGAACAGGTCGCCGTCGACCTCGCTCGGCCCCGGAAGGTACTCCGGCGCGAACAGCCGGTGTTTCTTGTCGAGGTTCGCCTCGAGTTGCTCCACCAGCGGCTCGGTCGTGTGCTCGGGTCGCCAGAAGACGGCCGTATCGCCGCCTGGATGACTAATGCCGTACTCCTCGCACTTCCAGGGTGGAATCCGCACCAACAACCCGGTCCCCGTCTCGAGAACGCCCCGCGTCCCCGGTTCGCCGACGTCAGGCTCGAGGGAGCTCACGTCCTCGACGCGAAACGGCATCTCGCCGATATTCAGTTCCCGGTTCACGAGCAAATCCTCGGCGACGTGTGCGAGCAACTCCTCGTCGTGTGAGGCCACGAGCAGCGTTCGCTCGTCATCCTCGCGCATATCCCGGGGCGGAAAAGGATTCGACATCACAAATCCTGGTGGATCGTCCGTGTCGTGGATACCATCGTAGCCAGTCCCCTCAAGCGCCCGCCAGATCCGCCCCCGAAGCTTGTGGTGATAGGTATCGTCGTAGGCAGCGTCCGCTCGAGCGGACAGATGTGCCATAATACGCATTGTTAACCCCCACCATTATCTGCTATCTTCATAATGTCCTGATTGTTCATCGGAACATCATAAAGCTACTGCCCTCCCCCACCCCAACAATCGACTCACGGATAGAAGAAAAAAGATGTCTTCATCCTCAAGCAGACGCCCATGACCAACCACGATCCTGACGCCCAATCACGCAAAACAACAGCCTGCCCGGTCTGTGGAACCGATGACACGACCCTCGAGCACCCCGACACTACCGACGACGTCTTCGTCTGGAAGTGCACCGCGTGCGACCCGCTCGTCGAAGAACACCCTGACAGCGACGAGCTAGTCGCCCCGCCGGAGTCACGACTGCGGGCCGGCGGGCTACTCCTCCTCCTCGAGATCCCCGTCGGCACCGCTCGTCTGGATCCGTCAGGAATTCGATTCGGAAAGCTGCAGTCACAGTCCAAGAGGGGGATGGGGAATGTGAATGGGTATGGGAGGCACTCCCCAATCCCGAATATAACCTTGCCAGTCTAATACCTTCACAGAAATAACAAGTTTTGCGCGAAGAGGTATTCACTCCAGACATGAAGAGGGGGAGGAAGACGAAATCCCTTCGCCACCCGGGAAGCGACGAAGGCGATCCCATGGGAAGGTGCATCCGCGATCCGGGAGCATACCCACCCGAGGCAGTTCGGGTCGAACCGCGGAACGTTCTCCCCACAGTGAGAAGCTTCTGGTTGAACCTATACCTGACGGAGACGGTGAAACAAGGCAGGTAGTTGTGAGATCGCGGCTCTCTGCGTGAGTGATACAGAGCGGGTCTCTTGTGTTCTGGTTCCGACTGGAGTCCGACGTATTCGTCCCTAGATCACTGGGCGAATACGATACGAGTACACAATTGCATCGCGGGGATTCCCACGCAACGGAGGGGCGATACCTTCGTTATCGAGGAGGCGATTTTCGAGGTCACGAACGCGAGCACCGACGGTTGGGTGAGCTCACCGACGAGGATGCCCGCACAGAGGGATCGTCGAACCTCGAGGCGTACAAAGCGCCGCATCGAAGCGACACACGACACCGAGCGGGACGACGAGAGCGAGACGGTGTGACACGAGTTCGAGCACTCCTATAACCTGTCGTGTTGAAGAGCGCTCTCTGAGAGCGAATTCACGAAACTGAATTAAGGATCAGCACCAAGAAGCCATGAACGACTCTGTCTGAGGAAGTGGCTGGACTCAAACGCCGCTCTTCAACAGAGCACTTGTCTTGAGTTCGTTGTGTAGCGGAACGGTCACACGTCGTTGATCGTCCGGGTTCGTCGGATGGCGATAGTACAGTTGTGCATGATCTCCTGTCGTTCGTCGCCATTCGAACCCACCAACGTTGACAAGTACTTTGACGACCTCTCGTCCGGAGCACGTCCGTCGTCCCATCCCTACTTCAGCGTATCTGGCAGCTCCTGGTCACCAGTTGTGTTCGACTCGGGATCGATACCGAACTCTCGAAGCTCCTCGTCGGTTGGCTCACCTCCAATTTCATCGTTATGAAGCGCAACAGCCTCGTCGAGGTTCTCGAGCGCTGCTCTTCGTGACTGTCCCTGCGTCGTGACACCGGTATCAATGTCTTTAGCGATCCACCAGTCACCTTCACGCCACAGATGGATTTCATCCTCGTGAGCGTTTCCGCCGTTTACAGAGCTAGCCATCCTACTGTGCGCAGGTTGTCCGACAAGCAGTATAAACATTCGGCCGGGAGGGAACTCGAATCGAGAGATATCCCAGAGACACCTGTCGTCTCCAGACGTTCCGTCGAACCCTGTCCGTCGTACTGACCACCGACGACCACTCGAGGAGGACACCCGAAGCTACCCAACCCTGCACCCACCCGCGGTCGTGAGATGGATTCGTTCGTTCCCTGAGATGTTCGACCTCTCGTCTCACCTCGAGTGGAGTCCGCTGTTGTACCTCGAGTCGAGGTCGTGGTTTCTCCCGGAATTTCGACGTCCGCCGGGAAGACGAGGCGGCGTTCGGTGTACTCGAGACCGTTCTTTCGTTCGGTGCGTTACTATCGTTCGCCTCGCGAGTCGAATATCAAAATTCCTCAAAAAGAGCATCCTCATCGGCAGCCGAAAACCGATACCCATCGGAACGGCGGAGTTCGTCGCGTATCGCCGCGAGTTCGTCGGCAGTTTCGATCGCGTCGACCCGGATTGCTGCTTTCAGAAACAGTGTGAGGTCCCAGATCGGTATCCCTCGCTGTTGACCGATCGTCCCGACGTGAGCGTCATCAGTAACGAGTCGACGATTCCGTTCGGCTGCGATCGCGAGACACTGCGCATCGGTCATCGACAGCGCATGATCCTGAACGTCTTCGGCCAATTGCAGTTCCGGCTGTGTCGGGGTGAGGATAGTCAGCCAGCCACCGTTGTAGGATTTCACCTCGTCGATACGGGTGACGAACTCGTACCCGACCGCTTTTGCACGGTTGAGCTCAGAAATAACTGCTGTCGGCGTTCCAATCGCGTCAAACACCTCCGGTAGCAACTGTAGTTGATCGATCTTTGCCAGCGCGCTCAACACGTTGTTGTCGACGACCGTCATCAGTACGTCATCCTCTCACCCATCGAACTCGTCGAGTTCACGTTCCCGGTCAGCAGCATCCAGAAACCCGGCGGTCCGACTAATCCCGCGGTCAGCGAGTTCGTCCTTGAAACTCTCGGCCGACATCCCTGCCAATTCGGCACCACGGTTTAGGCTGACAGCACCCGTTCGGTACTTTTCGATCGCAAGCGACGTCCGCAGTTCCGGCCGTCGTCGTAACAGTTCACGCACCGCCTCCTCGAGGACGTCATCGGCGTCCTCGTAGCCGCCAACGGCCGCAATCGTTTCGACGTCGTTCGCGAAGGTCGTCATTAGTCCGTGGTACGGCTGAATCAGTGATAAACACTGGGGCGCATCGATTTCGTCCGGGACCAACCGGGGACACCTGTCGTCTCCAGACCCTTCTTCGAACCCCGTCCGCCGTGCTGACCACCGACGACCACTCGAGGGAGACACCCACAGCTACCCGACCCTGCACCACCCGCGGTCGTGAGATGGATTCGTTCGGTCCCTGAGACGTTCGGGCTCTCTCGAGGTCGCTGTCTCCCCCCTGTCCCCGGTTATCCGAGGACGTCAGCTGTCACCGGCACTCCCGTCACTGGTCTGTGGATCCCGTTGTCTCCCCAGGGATATCCACATCCGCCGGCAGGACGATCCGGCGTTCGGTGTACTCGAGGCCGTTCTTTCGCTCGGTACGCCTTCTGATGGCGAGGCGGTTCCTCGAGAGATCGAGCAACGGATCGATCATCCGCGAGACCAGCTTCTTCGCGTAGGCGTCACTGATGCCGGGTTCCTGTCTGCGGATCCAGTGTTTGAGATCGCTGGCCGTGACGTACGCCTTGATCCCAGCGCCGCCAGGTTCCCAGGGATCGTCGCCGACGCTCGCGTCCGTCCGTGCCTTCCAGAGTTTCGCGGCCAGTCTCGTCGGCAGGGCACTGGTCGTCGACCGAAGCATCTCCTCGTCCATCCGGGCCAGTTGCTGGATCGGCAGCAGGTCGCCGTAGGCGAGGGTCACCTCACCACCGCGTGCGAGTGGGTCGGCCTGCTCGGGCAGGCGATAATAGGTGTGGCCGTCGGCTTTCGTGATCCGCTCGAGTGTGCCCCCGGCGACCTCGAGTTCGGTTTCGTCGACGGTGTCGGCCCGGAGATGCGCCCCCTTCTCGAGTTCGCGGGCCTGGAGCTCGCGGACGCGGTCGTTGGTCGCCTCGAGCTTTCGCTCGTGGGCCTCGAGGCGCGCCTCGATCCGGGCGTCTCTCGTCTCGAGATCGTCCTCTACGTCCTCGACGTGTGCCTCGAGGTCCGCGACGCGTGCGTCCAGGCGTTCGTTTTCGGCCGTGGTCTCCTCGAGGTCGGCCTCGAGGGCCGCGATCCGCTCGTCTTTCGCCGCGAGCTCGGCCTCGAGGTCGTCGATATGGGACTCGAGAGCGGTCAGGCGGGCCTCGAGGTCTCTCGTCGGGTCCCGGCTCTGGCGCTCGAGCGCCGTCGCGCCGTCAGTTCCCATCGTCTGCACCCCCATCGGCTCCGAGTTCGTCCGTACACCCGTCTCGATCGTCCGTACACCCGTCTCGAGACGCGACCACTCCCGGCTTCGGGCCGAGCCACGACGTCGACGCGACGCCTCGAGCCCGGACCATCCCATCGTCGTCCGACAGCGCCCGGCGTGCACACTCGACTTCCGCACGGATCTCCCGGCAATGGCGCGTGAACTCGCGGCGCTCGTCGTCACTTCGGCTGGCGCTCTCGAGGAGAGCGGCCGCGAGGCGGTCGATGGCCTCGAGGCGGGCTTCGTCGGTGAGGGCGTTCGGGTCTGGTATGTGGTGGTCGGATGTGTGGTGGTCAGTCGTCTGGTCGTCGGTCGTTGCTTCGCGCGGTCGGTCGGGGTTTTTATGTCCCCGTGAATCCTCGTTCGACATGGCTTCCGTAGGGCGGATACGGGAGCTACTCGCGGACTCGGTGGGGCAAACACCGGTCCGCTATTCTGTGACTCAGCGCTTCAGAGAGCCACGTATAGCTTCCGTACTGAAGAACATACTCTCTATTGACATAAGTCTTGACAACGTTCGTCGATAGGAAAAAACAACGTTCGTATACAGTCCTTGGACAGATAGTGCTGACTTTTCTGTACCGCTGGCGCGAACTCACAAACAGATGGTAGAGCGGGTTCCCTGGATGGCTCCTGTCGACTACGAGATTATGCTCTTTTTCGATGAATACCCGATCTTGGTTTCCCCGAAAGTGCTCGCAGTGAATATCGAGTACGATCGTCAGTACGTGAGCAGACGATGTAGCGCACTCTCGGATGCGGAACTGTTGGAATCCGTCGACACCGGCCTGTATCAACTGACCGAGAAAGGACAGGCGTACCTTGAGGGCGAGCTCGATGTGAGTGAACTCGAGCAAGAGAAATAGGAGAGTATTCTCGAGAGAATAACACCTCGAAAGCCCCGAGTCGCTCGAGGGCTGCGACTCGCTGCGGTCCTCGCCTCGCTTCGCTCGGCTGTGGTCCTTACTCCGCGAGGCCTTCGGCCTCGCTGATCCCTCGCTCGCTCCGCTCGCGAGGACTTCGTCTCGCACCTCGAGCGCCTCGCCCCTTACAGTCCCACCCGTGGTGTAAGGTTAGGCGGCTATCGCCGGCGGATGCGTAGTCTGCGTTTAAATGGTCTCAATCAGATCGAGCGACGTTACCAGGTCAGTCCTTCGTAGGTGATTCCCTCCCGACGCTGGATGATCCGTCGTCCGTCGACGACCACCGGTGTCGCCATCGCATTGAACTCCTCGTCGAGCGTCGCGAACTCGTCCCAGTCGGTGACGATGACGGACCCATCGGCACCCTCGAGGGCGTCCGCTGCCGACTCCGTATACTCGACGTCGGGGAATCGTTCTTGCATTGGCTCGACCGCGACTGGATCGTAGGCCACGATCTCGGCTCCGCGGTCTTCGAGACGCTCGATCATCGGGATCGCACGCGAATTTCGGATGTCGTCTGTCCGGGGTTTGAACGAGAGTCCAAGGACCGCGATTCGAGCACCCTCGAGATCGACGTGTCCTTCGAGCAATTCGAGCATGCGTGCTGGCTGGCGGTCGTTGACCTCGACGGCGGCCTCGAGGACGGCCGGATCGTACCCTTCCTCGCGTGCGGCGGCGATGATCGCGTCGACGTCCTTCGGGAAACAGGAGCCACCCCAGCCGACGCCGCTTCGGAGGAACTGCTCGGAGATGCGGTCGTCGAGGCCGATCGCGCCCATCACCTCGTAGGCGTCGAGGCCGAACTCCTTGCAGATGTTTCCGAGATCGTTGACCAGGCTGATCTTCGAGGCGAGGAAGGCGTTGTTCGCATACTTGATCATCGACGCCGTCTGCGGGTCGGTCTCGACGACTGCCGTGTCTTCGTCAGTTAGTGGCTCGAAGACGTTCTCGAGGCGCTCCGTTGCCCACTCGGAGTTCGTACCGAAGACGAGCTTATCCGGATTCTGGAAGTCGTCGACAGCGCTTCCTTCCCGGAGGAACTCGGGATTCATTCCCACCTCGACGGCATCGTTTCCGTCCGCACCGTTTCGGACCGCCGGCCCGAGGACGTCCGTAATACTCGGTGGCGTCACCGTGCTCTTGATCACGACCAGGTGGCGCTCGTCTTTGTCGGCGAGAGCTTCGCCGGTGGCTTCCGCGGCCGCGCTCAGTGCGGTGAGGTCGATACTGCCGTCGTCGTTCGATGGCGTCCCGATCGCGAGGAAGGTGACGTCCGATTGGGGAACGGCGTCGTAGGAGGTGGTGGCCTCGAGGCGGCCGCCGATGTTGGCTTCGATGAGTTCCTCGAGACCGGGTTCGGAGATGGGGGCTCGGCCGTCGTTGAGTGTGTCGACGATCTCTTCGTCGATGTCGATCGCCGTTACCTCGTGGCCGATATCCGCGAAACAGGCTGCGATCGTCGTCCCGACATAGCCGCTTCCGATAACCGAGATGTGCATTGGTGGGGATGCTCGGGGCGACTGGTATGAACGTTATGATATTCAAATTGAAGATTATCGATAATCAGAAAGTCTTTGTAGAGGTATCCACTAAACTGTTAGCTATGCAAGCAGTCGTTCTCGCGGCAGGTGAAGGAACGCGACTTCGCCCGCTCACGGAAGACAAACCGAAAGGGATGGTAGAAGTCGACGGACAGCCGATTCTCACCCACTGTTTCGACCAGCTGGTCGACCTCGGTGCAGACGAACTCGTCGTCGTCGTCGGCTACCTCAAAGAGAAGATCATCGATCACTACGGCGACGAGTATCGCGGCGTCCCGATCACCTACACCCATCAGCGCGAGCAAGCCGGCCTGGCACACGCGCTATTGACCGTCGAGGAACACATCGACGACGACTTCATGTTGATCCTCGGGGATAACGTGTTCCATGCGAACCTCGAGGACGTCGTTCGGCGTCAGAAAGAAGATCGAGCGGACGCCGCGTTCCTCGTCGAGGAAGTCCCATGGGAGGAAGCCTCTCGATATGGTGTCTGTGACACCAACCACTACGGCGAGATCACGGATGTCGTCGAGAAGCCGGAAGACCCGCCATCGAATCTCGTCATGACCGGCTTCTATACGTTCACGCCGGCGATCTTCCACGCCTGCCATCTCGTCCAGCCCTCCAATCGCGGCGAATACGAGATCAGCGAGGCGATCGACCTGCTGATTCAGAGTGGCCGGACGATCGACGCGATCGGCCTCGAGGGATGGCGAATTGACGTCGGCTATCCCGAAGATCGGGACGAAGCCGAGGGGCGGCTGCAGGACAATGAGCAGGTTGCGCTCGAGGCTACCTCGGACTGACGATCGGATCGCGTCCGGCATTTTTTCACGCTAGGGGTGGTTCAGAGGCCTTTATAGGCTCTGTGCTGCCCGATCTAGTCACCACTACAAGTGGAATTTCCATCTTTAAATCTACTGAGTCAGGGCTTGAGACTCGTTCTGCACCACCACCATACTATATACTCCAGGACCCGGTTTGCTTAACATTCTCTGATCTAAGACGGAGCAAGGGCGGCTAATCTACTAAATCTCCGGTAGTGATCGTTAAGGAAATCACGACCAGAAATATATGTTATACTTCAACTAGCTCTTGGACCTTCATACTATGCAATTTCGCTTGAATTGGTGTTACATCATCATCTTCCCAGAGAATGATTGCACAAGACCCACGCCGAAAGTATCTTGAAAAATCAATATCTTTCAGCAATACTTCACCATCAACCTTCAGTATGAATTCATTCTCGATCGATTGTATCACGACATGATGTTCTTCATTGTTAGACATTACACAAGGCGTTTTATTTAGACTATTATGGAAATCACCATTTAGAACAATATCATAATGGAAATGATTGTCTTGGTGACGGAACCGATAACGGTTATAAAAGTCATGATATCTAAAACCAAATTGTAACTCTTTGAACTGTGACTCTCTTGAAACTACAAATTCCCATTGGAAATTACGCCACGAGTGCTCTACGCGATCAAGGTACAAGTACACCCACCTATCTTCTTTCCCTGCAGGAACATCAACCGAGAAGGCATCATCACCGTCCCATGTCAATCGCTCTTTAGGATGTTGCGTATTATCTAGGACTGTCAACGAGCGACCTTCTCGTAAAGCGCGACGATGCTCCCACCGATTGACCACTCGTTCCCAATCTTCAGTATGATATGTCCAATTGGGGTCCTGGTTTTCAAGTGGATACAGAGTCTTACCAACTGTCCATTTACTCTCACTCTTGAGACGTTTATGGAAATTTTTTCTTATAGAGTATGCATTTCGTTTTACCGTCCTTGCCCCGAACCGAAGCCCAGCTCGAAATAAGGATTTCTCCTTATCTTTACGAACTTCGTTTGCGCGGCCAATTATCTTATTCATATGAACCGACTATTTCTTGATGTAACTTAATCATACCTCTTCTAGTGTTGTTTCAAGCATGACGTGATACCGTTAAGCTACCGTACGGCCTCTAGAACAGCCTTATGGGAGGAAAGAAGTATATCGTTGATCCATCTGTGTTCGGTTAAGGCCAAACCTCCGTGATGAAGGCTTGAGCCACTCGTTTATCTAAGGTGAGGCGTGATCTCTCTGGTTGGCGAGCCTCACGACGCCAATTCGGGAAGGTTCGGTGGTGGATGTCCCAGAGCAAGTGCGAGCTCTGCAAGCACTGGCTGGGCGGCCGACCGAACGTTGCATCGGCGATCATCGTATCGCGGAACTGGGTGAGTTGCGGTGCGATGGTGTGCGGAACCGCGACCTCCTTATACTATCGGCTAAAAGTTTTTCAAGAAAGAGAGACATTGATCGAATATGAACTCTCTCGACAACGTCTCTACTGAAGACCTCCGCCAGGTCTTGGCGGAGGTCGAGGGAAAGAAGCCAGCGCAGCGGCTGATGGCGGCAATCAATTACCTCGAAGAAGACGACGCGACGTTAGAAGAGGTCGCTGAACGCTATGGATATACCGCTGGTTGGCTCTCGCGGTGGCTTGATCGACTCGAACGGCTCTCCGACGAGCCGTTCGAGGAGGTCGTCTACGACGAACAACGCTCAGGAAGGCCCTCAGAACTCTCCGACGAAGAGTACGAACGGTTCGTTGAAGCACTCCACAAGTCACCGGAGGACGTTGGAATTGACGCGCCTGCGTGGTCTGTTCCACTAGCTCGTCACTATCTCTCCGAGAAATTCGGCGTTGAGTACTGTGAGCGCCACGTTCGACGGTTGATGGCCGAGGCCGGGCTGTCCTGGAAGACAGCCCGGCCGGAGTTTCACAAGTCCGACGAACGAGCCCAAGAGGCCTGGGAAGAAGGGTTCAAAAAAAGCTCGACAACTTGGACGACGAATACACAATCCTGACCATCGATCAGACGCGTCAGGTTCTCTCGACGCTGATCTACGCATGGTTTCCAGAAGGGGAGCGCCCGTCACTGCCGGTGACGGGCGCGTGGGACAGCATCAAACTCCTCGGGGCAGTCAGCGACAGCGTATGAGTGTTGGAGAGAGTTCAGGTATTACAAGATCTCTCTACGCGGTTTCTGAAGATAAGCTCATCAAGACGCTGGCGTCTGTCGGTTTCGCTCCTTAACCGAACACGGATGGGTCGAATACATAAGACTTAATTATCTCCTAAATGATATTAGTGACCACTATAAAGATAATGAAAAACGAACTCAACAAGGCTGGATTTGGTGCTGCACTTGGTAGCCGGTTGGCTTTAGATCGGCTGAAAGGTAATGGGACGGCAAGAACTTCCAATGATTGTGAGAATATTGTAATTGTTGGTGGTGATCTCTGTAACAAAGGTGCACAGGCAATGACATACACTTTAGTTGATCAGTTATCTAGACGCTTTCCACAAAAAGAGATATACCTGTTTTCGTCTCGAGATTATTATAGGGACACCGATCAGAATAGAAAATTCACATTCAATATACTACCTTGGGGTGTGGAGTATCGATCGAAAATCCTGGCTAGAAAACTCCCATCGAATGTGGAATTAGAAGAGTATGAAGAAATAAAGAGAGTTCTAAATGATTGTAAATTCATGATAGATATTAACGGATATGCTTTATCATCTCAGAGAGGGTTTGCCCGTTCTCTTTTATATATGTCAAATATTTCTGTTTGTAAAAGTTTATCTATCCCTATGTATATTTTCCCGCAATCAATTGGACCATTTGATTATGGCATGGGAAAAAGCAATATAATGGATGCATTTTTAAATTTGTATTTAGACTATCCTCAAAAGATATATTCTAGAGAGCAAGAAGGCGTTACCTATGCGAAAAAATACACGAACAATGATGTTGAGAAGAGCTTTGATATCGTATTACAATTTGACGAATATCAGACTGGAAATATATTTAAGAACCCTCCAGACCTACGAAAAATCGAAATAGCTGATAATGCAGCTGGTATTATTCCAAATTCTAAAGTAAAAGATCGGATGAATGAAAAAGAATTTTATAATATGAACAAAGAAATTGTGAATAATCTTCTGGATAAAGGAAAAGATGTATATATAATACGTCATGCGGAAGGTGATAAAGAGATTTGCCAAACGATATCACAAATATTTTCCTCAGTAGATGGAGTTCACACGTTAAGTCAAGATTATGACCCAATTACATTAGAGACTATTATTGGTGATTTAGATTACATAATTGGTTCGCGGTATCATTCGCTTATTCACGCATATAAAAACAGTGTGCCTGCTGTTGCGATTGGATGGGCAACAAAATATCGCGAGCTCCTTAGTGAGTTTGATCAGCTTGAGTACTTTTTCGAATCAAGATATAGCATTGATATTAAGACTCTTGGTGATGCTATAGAGAAGATGGAATCAAATTACAAGAATGAAAGTGAAATTATAGCGAAGAAAAGGAAAGAGATACAGAGTCAAAATATACTGAGTGAACTTCCTAGTTAGACATAGCCTATTGCACCTTCAATATTAGCTGGGTATCAGTAGCTATATCTGTACACTGATGGTAGGATTTGTACAGCAAAAGCGGCGAAATAGGGGTTGGATCCGCACTAATTTTGAAGACGTGCAACGGGCTATGAACAGGTGGAGTCAGGCGAGTTCTGGTAACGAACTCGCCTGACGAGACGGGCTGGATCGCCCGGACTGGTCAGCGACGGCTCTAGAACGGGGCGCACTCACGACCGCGAGTGCGCCGCCTTCGACGGGAGACATGACCAAGAACCGGCTGGTTTGCTGGAACAGCAGCTATCTCGGAATGATCGCGGTCAGACTCAACGCAATTTCGGCGTGATCGCCGTCTCAGTCAGCCGCTAAGCTAGAACGGATGCCTTGTAACCAATCAGACTCGTTAAGTATATCCGAATCCCCTGTAACACCTAACTAATGGGGTTGATTGAAAGGCTAGGAAAGAGATTTAGAGCAGAATTTATAAGTCGAATAGTCACAGTCATTGCTGGAGGTGCTCTACTTGTTATATTAGCTCGTTTATTAGATCCAGATAACTATGGTCTTCTTTTCCTTGCAATCTCTATACTTGAGGTTACAAAATACATAAGTAGATTAGGTATTGGAAGCTCTGCTGCAAGATATATTGCTGAGTATAAGGAAACAAATCCAGGTCAACTTCCGCACATTCTGCGATTCTCGTTCTTATTAAACATAATATCTATAATTGTGGTATGTTTTATACTATTTTCAACCCATGAAAAGATTGCTATTTTAATAGGTGAATCTGATCTTATCCCTCTCTTACTTATTGGGATTCTATTTGTTGCTTTCGCCACCATTTTAAGATATGTTCGGAAAACACTGCAAGGGTTTGAATCAATCGAAGCCAGTGCTGTCTTATATTCAACAAACTCTATAATTCGATTTTTACTTGCAGTTGGGCTTGTGATGCTCGGATATGGTGCGATCGGTGCCCTTATTGGATATATAGTTGCCTTTGCAGTGACTTCTCTAGTTGGCCTGATGTATCTATACATACACCACTACCGAAATACTGAATCAGAATGTCGAGAGCCTAATCTACGGCGGCGGATTGCAGAATATACCATTCCACTAACCGCAACAGACACAGCAACAGTTATTGACAACCGTTTTGATATACTTCTAGTTGGGTATTTTCTCGGTCCCCTCGCTGTAGCTTATTATACAATCGGGAAGCAGATCGTTACTTTTCTTGAGGCACCGATGTCAGCACTGGGCTTTACTCTTTCTCCTTCTTTCGAGGTTCAAAAAGAAAAAGGAAATGTAGAGAAGGCGGCTCGGTTGTACGAACAAGCACTCACACATAGTTTACTGCTATACATTCCTGCTGCTGCGGGACTGATACTTGTTGCAGAACCAATGTTAGAGATTGTATTTGGTGAAACGTATACAGGAGCAGCACCCGTTTTGCAAGTGCTAGCGATCTATGCAGTACTCCAAGCAGTGACAAAACTAACAAGTGATAGTTTAAACTTCCTTGGCCGGGCACGGTCACGAGCTATTGCGAAGGGAATAACCGCATTTGCAAATGTTATTATGAATATCCTTCTAATTCCATTAATAGGGGTTGTTGGGGCAGCAGTTGCAACTGTAATTAGTTATTCGTTCTACACTCTTGCAAACGTATACATTATGCAGTTGGAATTTGACATTCGAATCGATTGGCTACTCCACCAATTCATGATCATAATTATAATAACTGTGGCAATGTCCGTACCAGTCTATCTAACTGTTAGTTACATTTCGGGGTTTGTATCATTATTTTTGGTAGTGATTATAGGTATAGTGATGTGGTTGGTGCTAGTGATTGGAAGTGGAATGGTTGACCTTCGACGCGCTGTTTCAATATTGAAATAATCTCCTCCGACAACCATAAAAAGTGAATTAATAATAAATTGCAATTGACATTTCAACCGATTGGTATCGCCGGCCCAAGTCATTACAATGATATAGTGATTCGGTAAAATATGATGAATGGATGATGGGTGGTGTCTCCAGACCTATTCATCTTGGGTCGACACCAACCCCTCGTACATCGTAATTACAGCGTTTATTTATTTTCGCTCACCATACTCTATCCAACGATGCAGGTACGATCAGTTCTCCTCGAGTTCTTCGGGCCACCCGGTGTAGGAAAGTCGACAATTGCGAGAGAGGCAGAAGCGCGATTGCGCCAACGAGGATATCGTACGACAAATGTGATCTGCGATAATTCAAGAATAGATAATCCAATCCACAGAAATATAGACAAGCTCAAATATATTTTACTTTCCCATAGTAGAGGAATAACTAGTTCGAAAGGGTTGTATGATGTTTTGAAAGTAAGTAATCAAACTGAACGAGGTCGATTCTGGAACCTGTACTTGTACAGTCATTTCATACGAGGTGTGAAACAGTCCGTTCACGGGACTCGCGGCGTTCATCTCCTCGATCAAGGCGTACTACAATTCTGTTGGGCACTTCAGTACTCTGGTCGAAAGAACGTCTCTCCCGCCGAGCTCGTGGAGTACTATCCTACGTTCGATGAACACGTAGTCGTCTTCGTCTCGGCGGACACCGAGACACTGTATCAACGCCTGGAGGGACGAGATATCGGACGGTCAAAGGTAGAGGACGAGGAAGTGACCAAACCCAAGATCGAGGCGATCAAACACGATATGAGCGCTTTGTTTGACTTTGTCGAGTCTGAACGTAGAATGACCAGTATTCGACTGGACAATGATAAGCCTGTAGATGTAGTCGCCGAGTCGCTAATAGGGAAACTGAAAAGCCAGAGCGAAGTTGAATAGCCGTGCTCTCCACAACATGTTAAAATGAAACCAATGTATTGACTGCCATGCTCATCGGCTGTTGATCGGTGTCCTACTATCACAGTATTTATAATTCCGCGTGAATTCTATCTGGGTGATGGGAAAAGCCGTTTCAGAGGACTTTCGGTTACCGCTTATCATTGCTTTTCTCGGCATAGCGGGGATGTTTTTTGCCGGCCACCAGACGGGGCGCATCTACCCAGCTGTGCTATTCATTTTCTTCGGTACCGTTGTACTTCTACTCGGTATTGCGCTCTTCGGAGGGTCGCTTTTCGGCACCGTCTCTGGAGCGATACTCGTAGCGATTGGATACCGATTGTCGATATTACACGTCCCAGCCACGACTATTGGTGAGGCAACTACTCGAAACGCTGTTTGGATGGAGGATGTCGTTAGCGAGGGAACAACCGCGGTGATCCCTTCGCCCTTTTATCGTGAAGCACCTCTACATATCCTCCACTCGTCGGCTTCAGCGATGATTCTCGATATTCACTCCCAGCAGACGTTTTATATATATGCTATCCTTCTCGCGATAGCACTCCCGTTAGTGGCCATCATCTTGGCCCGGTCGATCGGCGTCACTCAACGGCGTGCACTTGCTGCGGCCGCTCTTCTCGCTATCGCAACTACGGAAGGTATTCGACGGTCGTACTGGGTTATCCCGCAAGCCCATGCAGCGGTCTGGTACTGGCTGATTCTACTCTTCCTGATGAAGATGGTCACTAAACCAGACAAACGCTTTTACGAGATTATTCTCGTTTTGACTGTTGCTATTGCGTTTACGCATAAATTACCGTTATTACTGATTGCACTGATATTTGTCGCACTGTTAGGCTTGTACTTTACCGATCGACTGATTTGGAAAGACATTGCGGGGCTCACCCCTACACAGCAGGTCCTCTCACTGGGTGCGCTGATAGGGAGTGTGACGTTAGCCCAGTGGCTGTATATCGGCGGACATATAAATCATGTCGTCGCTCGCGTACTGAGACTATTCAGAACTGATGGGCCTGTAGGTAGCAGTGGATTTGAACCTACTGCGGCTACGGAAGCTCGTACAGGAATACTCGCAAATTTTTACGAATATCCCACTTGGATGATTCTCTACGTCGAACGCCTGCATATCTTCTGGATCCTCTTAATTGGTGGAATAACATGGTTGTGTCTCCTGGTATACACGAGCGACGATCGGCATCGGCCGGAGATTTACGTCTTACTAGCAGGAGCGGCTGCTAGTGTGGTACTCATTCCGATCAGTGTGGCAACTGTCGACGCTCTCAATCCGACTCGTCTGCTTATGTTGGGAGAGCCCATTTTGATCGTATTAGCCGTCGGTATGGTAGCAAAGGCAGTCGAGATCGCACCGGACAACGTCCCCTGGGTCAAACTCTTTTTCGTGTTTATTCTCGCAACACAGGTGTTCGCTGCCTCTGCTGCGCCGGATTACGAGAATACACCGCGGTATTATCTCGACAGTACCGAGGCCCATTCAAAGACGATGCTCTGTGAGTACAGTGAAGGACCAGTATATACCGATCAAAACTATCACCGGGTAGAGGGAATCGATCGCGAAAACTGTGGTATCTTCGATCGATATTCGCGAGAGCCAACGGATGCGTTATATAACGCCAACGTGACACCATCAGAGCATCCGACGATCGCCTATAGACATGATCTTGATCTATATCAAGGGTATAACTCCAGATGGCACCTCACGTGGAATCCCGAACGGGAGTTCTCCGCCAACTACAGCAGCATATATAGCAACGAGGACGTCACGGTCTTCCACAACACTAGACAGTGATTATCGCGCCTGAAACGCTATCGGTTCGAACATACCGAAATTAGCGTATATCATCGACACTCGTTGAATACTGAAGTCAACTCTCGAGTGAGTTGTTTTCTCGTATATTGATCACGACTACTATCGGAACCAAGTTCGTCTGGTGCCAAATCAAGCAATTTCTCCAACCGTGATGTGATCTCCGTCACATCATCGTGGTTGGCAGTATATGCGTGATCGAATGGTTCAAGAATCTGCGCCAGTGCACCACCCTCTGGTGTAATTGCTAAAACTGGAATATCACATGCAATATAATCGTAGGTCTTCGCAGGAACGTGAGTCGGGTCATTTTTGCGGGTTATGATCAAACCTATGTCAGAGTTCTTAATGTTTTTAACGACGGTTGGAAAGTCTGCATAGCCGCGTTTATCAATCAGTTCGTCAAGGTCCATTCGTTGTGCCTGTTCAAAGAAGGCTCGAGTGTGTTTCCTATTCTTGTCTCCGAAATGTAATAGCGTAATGTCGTTCGAATCAGATACCGCCTTAAGAGCTTTGAGAAGCCCGTTCGTGTTGTCCCGGAACCGACCTGGATAAATTATTCGCGTCTCATCGGCTTCATCGATTGAAGAGGGAGAGACAGTATAATCGTCCGGATCATATCCGTTTGTAATCGTAGTAAACGAATCTACATACTCAGGATAAGTACTCGAGTAAAGCGCTTCCATCTCAGGCGTGTTGAGGATTACTTTGTCTGCGTACTTGACCACTATCTGTTCAGCCTTCTGATTAACCCATCTCCAGATCGGGTTTTTGACAGATTTTATACTAGAGAAGATGTCATCGTTTATATACCAGGGGTCACGGAAGTCAACGAAGTATGGGACGTCAACGCGGCGTTTCACCCATGCGACAGCTGGAAGTGAGTAAAACGGTGGCGCGGTCTGATAGACGGCGTCGATGTCGTATTCTTCAACCAGTTCCGGAATCTTCTTCGCTAAAATGGGGAGGCGTCGTGTATCACCAAGTGATCTGTCGATCGAAGATATCGGGACGTCAACATAGATGCGCTCCTCGGGAATGTCTGCTATCGAGGCATACTGGTTGTGGTTCACGTCGTCGGCCACAAATTGTTTCTGACGCTCGTGAGGAAGAGAAACGACGTACGGCTTCCATCCGTACTCGGGTAGATACTTCACGAATTTCGCGGAACGGAATGCACCGACTCCGCCGCCTGGTGGAAAATACCTTGAGACAATAAGTACGTTTCCGGTCATTAGTGGATCAAAAGTTCAAGGTCGAAATCAGTATTTCTATTTTATATACCGTGGTACAGATTCGGAGACGAATCCGTCGCTACCGCTTCGGTTCCCCACAGATCTTCTTTAGCTGGGCTGTTGTACGTTCGACTGTTTTCTGCCAAGAGTGGTTACTTAAAACTCGCTGACGTCCTTTCTCTCCCATTTGTTCACGTAGCTCTTCATCCATGATCAACTTTTCAATGCTTTGAGCGAGTGCATCTGCATCTCTCAAGGGGACGAGTGATGCGGCATCACCAACGTGCTCTTCAGACACCTCCGGAATATTTGACATTACGACTGGCGTTTCACAAGCCCAGGCTTCCATGGCAACACGGGGTACAGCAGCTTCGGTCAGCGTTGGAGAAGCCAGAATCTTACTCTCATTATATACTTGTGGCATCTCTGAATACGATAGTTCGCCGGTGAAGGTAACTCGATCAAATATTCCGTGTTCTTTACACTGTTCTATCAAGTCCGCCTTCAATGAGCCGTATCCAACTATTTTTAGGTTGAGGTCAGGATGGTTGTCAGCGACTGAATTAAACGCCTCGATTAAATAAGACGGACCTTTTCCTTGCTCCAGCCGGCCAACGAAGAGGATCTGGTCTTTTTCTTCAATCTCGGGATCCGGCTTGAACATCTCACAGTCAATTCCGTTTGAAATCACAGAGACGGGTGCCGATACACCTCGGTCTCGGAGTTCCTGTTTTGCCAAATCTGTGTAGCAGAACACGCGATCCGCAGTATTTAGTGTTGGACGAGCTACTGTCGGAATGAATACCTTTTGCAACAATTCTGGAGCAGTCTGTGAAAATAGCCCATGATTAGTTACTGCTAACGGAATATCTGTGAATTTACCAAATAGTGCAGCCATATTTGATGAAAAGTACAGGTGAGAATGTGCATGGACCACGTCGTACTTGGGTATTAGTTTTCGAAGTGAGTTAAGAATCCCCGGGATGATACTGTTCCCAGCTGGCCGAACGATCTGTCGATGGCGGATAATTGAGTATCCGTCCCTTTCTTCATACTTTGGGAGCGAGCGGTCACCATTATCAGATGTGAGAATTGTCACATCGTGACCCATACCCGCTTGCATACTAGACATCTGATGGACATGTAGACCAACGCCTCCGGGTTTTTCTGGATGGAGGCTACTTGCAACTCGTAGTATTTTCATAGTATCTGACCTTTAATCTTTCACTTGAACTTCTTTGCTCTCATTTACCTGCATGTCAAACAGCATGGCAAACATCACGAACATGCTGCCCATCGTGAACAGCATCATGCTGACCGACGCCCGGATGAACAGCCCACTCCCGAGCACGAGCGTCGCGTACAGTGACCACAATCCACCAAGAATACCCAGCCCCGCCGTCGCCGCCCCGAACAGGTAAAACAGCGCGAGCGGGTGGAAATCCAGCACGAGGTACTTCACCTTCAGTCGCCAGAAGAAGTTCCGGAGCAACATCCCCGACACCTTCCGGATGTAGGTCGTGTAGTCGATCGAGGACTCCTCGTCGCCGTACACCGCCGGTATCGCGACGTCGGCCACCCGCATCCCCTTGGCGTTGAGTTTTACGAGGATGTCGTTACAGTAGCCGTAGTACTCGTACATGTTCTCGATCCCGACGTTCGCCAGCGCGTAGTGCGAGATCGCCGTGTACCCGTTCTGTGGGTCCATTGTCTTCCAGTAGCCGGAGGCGATCTTCGTCAGGAACGTCAGGATGGAGTTGCCGAAAAACCGGAACGGTGGCATATCCGACCGGAACTCCTTGTACAGCAACCGGTTGCCCTTCGCGTAATCGGCCTCGTCCTCAACGATCGGATCCAGCAGTTTCGGCAGCTGCGAGAGGTCCATCTGGCCGTCGCCGTCCACGGTGGGGACGATATCGACCCTGTCGGCCAGCGCTGCCAGGTAGCCCGTCTTGATCGCCCCGCCGGCACCCAGGTTCTCGCGGTGCTGGATCGGGACGACCCGGCCGACGGCGTCATGGACGACTGCTCGTTGCTCGAGCATACTCGCCCCGCTGTCAGGAACGGCGCTATCACCGCCGCCGCCGTCGGCCACGACTTCGGCCGTCAACGCACCCTCGTCGAACTCGAGTTCCGTCTTCTCGGCGTCTTTTTCGGCGGCCTCGAGGATCTCCTCCCACGTGCCGTCGGTCGAGCAGTCGTCGATGAGGTACATCCGGTCGACGTACTCGGGCATCTCGCGGATGACGTCGCCCACGAAGCCCTCCTCGTTGTACGCCGGAACGACGACGCCGACGCTATGTTCCCGATACATTACAGTTTCCGGTACGTAAATCCGTTCTCGAGCGCGGCCGTTTCGAACGTCCCATCGACGTCGACCAGCACCGGATCGGAACGCATGTCGTAGCGCAGGTCGGCGAAGTTCAGGCCGTGGAACTCGCTGTGTGGCGTCCCGATGACGAGCCCGTCGAAGCCGTCGACGTCGAGTTCTTGCTGGACCTCGATCCCGAACTCCGCGCGCATCTGGTCGTCGTCGGCGTGGGGATCGAAACCGACGACCTCGACGTCGTACTCCCTGAGGTGATCGATGACGCCGTCGATCGCCGACGTTCGGATATCGTCGACGTCGGGTTTGTAGGCCAGTCCGAGCACGAGCACGCGGCTGTCCTTGAGGACCTTCCCGCTCTCGTTGAGCGCCTTGATCGTCTGTTTGGCGACGTGGGTCGGGACGTACTCGTTGACCTCCCGGGCTTTCTCGATCAGCTCGGGTTCGAACCCGTTCTGTTTGCTCTCGTAGATCAGGTAGAACGGATCGACGGGAATGCAGTGACCCCCGACCAGCCCGGGCCGATAGTCGTGGAAGTTCCACTTCGTGCCGGCGGCCTCGAGGACGGCCTCCGTATCCAGATCAAGGTGATCGCACGCGATGGCGAGCTCGTTCACCAGCGCGATGTTCAGATCTCGCTGGGTGTTCTCGACGCACTTCGCCGCCTCGGCGGCCTCGATCGTCGGCGCACGGTGGACGCCGGCGTCGACGACCGTCTCGTAGAGCGAAGCGAGGTCCTCGAGGGTCTCCTCGTCGAGCCCGCTGACGATCTTCACGACGTTACGCAGGCCGTGTTCCTCGTCGCCCGGCACCATTCGCTCGGGCGAGTAGCCGACGCCGAACTCCTCACCGGCCGCCAGTCCCGAGGCCTCCTCGATCGCCGGCACGAACACCTCCCTGGTCGCACCCGGATAGACTGTCGACTCGAGGACGACCGTCGTCCCCGGCTCGATCTGCTCCCCGACCGTCCGGCCGGCGCTTTCGACGAGCCCCAGGTCGGGTTTCTCGAGGTCGTCGACGGGCGTCGGCACGGCGACGATGACGTACTCGGCCTCGGAAATCGCGGCCGCGTCTGTCGTGAACTCGATCGCGCTGCTCGCGATCGCTTCGTCGCCGACGTCGCCCGTCGGATCGGTGCCGTCCTCGAGCGTCTCTACTTTCTCCGGGTCGACGTCGATTCCCCTGACGTCGTAGCCTTCTCCGTCGAACGCGTGAGCCAGTGGAAGCCCCACGTAGCCGAGACCAACGACGCAGATAGTAGCTGATATCGAAACACTCGGATCGTCGTACAGTCGCTTGCTCATTGAATCATCCCCGTAATTGTTCGGTGCCGGATCCCTAACCACCGAGTCGCGGACAGCCCCTGGTTGATCCGTGGCAGTCTTTCGCCCCTCAACCCTGCCACCATCACCCTCGCTGACACCTTGGCTGGCGGTAATTTCCGAGTCAAGTGATATATATCTACTGGCTCAGTGGTCACCGTCTCGAGGGATCTATCGCGTGAGCTGACCCGAGCGAGCCCATCTCCTCAAAGTATTTATTAGTTTTTACAGGCGTTTTGACGCCAATGGGAGAGATGGAGGCGGTTCACGCCGAGAAGGCGTGTGCTTACGTTACGCGAAACGGCACCGAATTGTTAGTTTTTGAAGGGCCGGAACACGACGGACTTCAGGTACCGAAAGGGACGATCGAATCCGATGAAACACCGCGGGAGGCCGTCGTCCGCGAAATTCGAGAGGAAAGCGGTCTCACGGACCCTCGGTCGATTCGACACCTCACCACCGACGTCTGGACGCGCCGACGAACGCCGCCGAAGCGCTACCGGCGACACTTCTTTCACGTGGCTGTTGACGAGAATCGCGAGTCGTGGACCCACGTCGTGACCGGCACTGGCGCGGAGCAGGGACTCGAGTTCGAGTACATCTGGATCGAGGTACCGACCGATGGTCGTTCGCCCTGGCATTGGACGCCCATATCGATACGTTGCCCGGTGTTGCCGCCGAACGTCACGGCTGAGGAGGTCGTGTCCGGATCCGGCTTAGCCGACCCGACCGAGACCGGGAGCGCCCTCGAGCAGCCAGACCCCAAGCGCGACGACGAGGACGGTCCAGTTCACGGCCAGCGAGTACTGCGGGGGCACCCACAGCCCGCCCTCCCACACCGACCACGGGCCGAGCGGCCAGAACAGAAACGTCGTCGAGCCAGACGCAAGCACGGCGGTGTAGGCGTCGGCAGCGATGTGTGACAGATACCCAAGCGAGAACGCCGCGCCGGCGTCGACGCGGTCGTACTCGGCGGCGATCGGCATCACGAGCAGGATGACGACGGTCGCAGTCAAAAGCGAGTGACCGAGCGACCGCCCGGACGCGAGGATACCGAGCTCCCACGCCAGTGGCTTGTCGACGAGGTCGGGAAACAGCGCACCGACACAGACCGCGAGGATCACGAGTCGATCCGGTCGGACCCAGCCGACGACGCGACGGAACGCCGCATACACGAGGTAGCCGACGCCGAGGTGGCCGCTGACGAGCACGATTTGCCGTACGGAATCTACATACTAACGCTCATCTGTAGAAGTCAGTACTTAGGATTTTCTCGAACCACCGGTCTGTGTTGAGTGTAAGGCTGAAGAAGTTCAAATAGCCCTGTAAGTGGTGTTTTGAGACGCCTCGGAACCTTCGCAACCAGTTGCGAAGGAAGCTGTGACGGTTCTCACAGCTGTTGACGTAAGCATCACCAACGACGTAGTGTTCATCGTGATTGATGGCGAGATGGCCATCAATCTCGTCGTACTCGTCGATTCCGTCGTAGATGCTGTACTGGTCTGTGCAGAGGATCGCCGGGTCGTCTTCATCACCGTATTCGACGATGTCCTCGTCTACATCTTCGAGATCCTCACGAACGAGGAACCGAACTCGTCCGTCGGAGCGACGGACGAGTGTCACGACTGGCGGTTTGTCTGACTCGAAGGTTCCGCGTCCTTTTTTGAGCCCGCGATCACGCGGCTCATCTTGATCAAGACCTTTCTCACCAGCCACGACGTAGATCTCGTCAGCTTCGCAGACACCAGTGAGATCAAACTCTGGATCGTCGTCAAGAGCGTCTTGGACTTCATGAACGAAGTCCAAGACCGTCTTGTATGTTCGGTCAAGTTCCTGAGTTATCTCTGATGTCTTATCTTCTTCCATTCCTCGAATGATATGGAACATCTCCGGGAGAGAAAGCTTGTGCTCGGAAAATATGGTCTCGGTAAGATCATTGAAAATGCTGTCACAGTTGTGACAACGATAGCGTTGAGCGCCCTTTCTCGTCGTCCCTTTCTTGATCGTGTCCGCACTCTCGCAGTGCGGACACGTTACCTCATCTGGCCATCGCTGATCACGGAGATATTCCAGACAATCGTCCTTGTCAGGCAGAAATACCTCGTCTACGCTCTCTCTGCTGACCATCTTGAGGCCAGTTACGAACTCCACTCACAAGGAAGTATTCACTGCTACAGATGAGTGACTCACCTAATTGCGAGGCGGAGGCCCCGTCCTCAAGGAGCAACGCAGCGACCAGAAGGGAGCGAGTAGCGCAGTAGGGCGGGGAGGAGCCGACGACACTGCTTCCTACCACGTACAGTAGCAGGCCGACTCCCAAAAACCCAAACCTAATAAAGAAATAGTCCAATATGTGAAATAGGGATGGAGGTCATCCGCACCGTCAAGGTCAAACTCAACGTACCCGACCAGCGACGGGCCGACCTTCATCAAACCGCTGAGCAGTTCCGCTACTGCGCCAATCAAACCAGCGAGTGGGCCTGGCGCGACTCCTCGAACGAATACTGCGTTACCAGTAAATCAAAGGCCGAAGACGCACTCTACGACCGTCTTCGAGACGAAACCGACCTCACTTCCAACCTCGTCCAGAAGGGGATTCGGCGTGGTATTGAAGCGGTCAAAAGCGGTGTCGAAGCATGGAAACGAGGCGACCGCACCAGCCAACCATACTTCGACGCGTGGAGTATTGTCTACGACAAGCGGAGCGCCACGTTCCACCGCGACCACGTATCCCTCTCGACCGTGAGTGGACGCGTCGAATGCGAGTACGTCCTCCCCGACAACACCGAGGGAACACCGATTGGTGACTACCTACTGAACGAAGACTTCGAGTTCCGAATGTCCACGCTTCAGTACGACCGATTCGAGGGCGCGTTCTACCTCCACGCCCGAATGAAACGCACCATACAAGACGGCGAAGACGAGCGTTCGAGTTCGGACACGCACAGCGAGAACTCAACAGTTCTCGGCGTGGACTTGAACGTTGACGGCTACTTTGCCGTCACCAGCACAGGTGCGTTCATCGAATCAGCAGACTACATCAATCACCGTCGGCGTGAGTTCGAGAAAACACGCGGAAGTCTCCAAAAGACGGGCACGCGGTCGGCACATCTGACCATCCAGCAGATGAGCGACCGCGAACACCGCTGGATACAGGATGTCCTTCACTCGATTGCAAATGATATCCTCAGTGAAGCCCGTCGAGTGGACACAACCCACATCGCGTTCGAGAACCTGACGGGCATTCGAGACCGTATGGCGAACGCCAAGCGGTTCCACGCGTGGGCGTTCCGCCAACTCTACGACTACGTCGAGTACAAAGGCGAAGCTGAGGGAGTAACGGTTGAGCAGGTGAGTCCCGCGTACACGAGTCAGCGGTGTTCGAAGTGCGGGTGTACGCTGGAGGAGAATCGCCCGTCGAAACACGAGTTCTGCTGTCAAAAGTGCGGGTATGAACTCAACGCCGACTACAACGCGAGCAAGAATATTGCTCGCAAGCTCGCCAAGCGTCTCCACTCGGGGCAGAAGTCTCCGAGTGGAGGAGCCGCCTATCAACTGGCTCTAACGTCGGGGACGCTGACCCTGAACGGCGATTTCCATACCTCCGACCGTGTGTCGGCAGAAGGGGAGTCCACCGACAAACCCCACCCTCAACGAGCGAGGTCGTCAGACCGAGCGAAGTAGGGTGGGGTAGTTGATAGTCGCCGTTGGAAAACCGCGGACGAAAACGAACCTGGGCCAGATATTTGGATTGGGGGCAAATTTATTGGATTAGGCTGTGTACCATCGGTATGGACGACTCACCCCGCGGCGTGAAAGCCTGGACGGAACAGACGACGGCCTTCGATCGAGTGCGTGCAATCGCACAGGCGATTGACCAGCCTCGAACGGCGGCGTACATCGCAACGGAGGCCGCAGTCTCGGAGACGACAGCACACGATCATCTCAAACGCCTCGTCGAGATGAGCGTCGTTCGAACGGTCTCGGGTGAGGATGCAACGCTGTACGAGCCCGATCCCCTTTATGCTCGGTTTCGGACACTACGCCGCCTCATTGACGAACACAGTCACGCAGAACTGCTCGAGTTGAAGGCGGACGTACAACAGCAGATAGAGGCGTTCGAACAGCAGTACGACGTGACCTCCCCTACCGAACTCCGGGAACAGGCAGCAGACGTAGCGACACCGGCGGAGACGATGCAACTCATGGAGGATGCGAGTGACTGGGAATTGAGCCACTACCATCTCTCCGTCGTCAATGACGCAATCGACAACTACAGCGAGTATACTGGGTTGGACAGCCGCGTTCGCGTCTAGTATGTATGCGTTCGACGGTGGCCACGAACCGCGCCGCGTGGCTCACGAAGCTTTACGACAGATTCGGACGGAACTCTCCCGCCATCCCGCGATCACTGGTGTCGAAGGACTCCCACACGATACGCTTCACAAGGAGTTGCGAGCAACCGTCGATCCAGCATTTATCGGGGCAGATACACCGAAGGGGACGTTGACCGTCCGATGGATCGTGGGCGATCCTGCTGATCCACCCCGGTTCATATTCCATTTTTCAGATGAGTCGGGTTTCGACTGTGGGTGGCATCACCACGAGCAGGATCATGTTGATGGCTGGGGGCACTTCCAAGAGCGAGAACACGAGCAAGACGAGTACACCTATCGGGCGTTCCAGTTCGGTAGCACGGAGCCCTCACGAGTCGTTTGGGAAGTCCTCGACGAACTCCAGACCGTTCTTCAAGAGTGACCTGCTCGCCTGTCACTCCCGACGTCAGCCCCGATACGCACAGACGCCGGTCCGCGGGGAGTTGACGTTCGGGAGGTATTGCGGGCGCTCACAGTCGTCTTCGTGGTCGGTCGCACACGCGTCACACATCCAGGCGCCTGGCCCGCGTTGCCACAGACAGGTCTGACAGACCGTCGTCGCCGGCTCCCCGCAGTTTCCACACTCGATCTCTGGGGGACTGTTTCGTGCCAGGAGCGTCAGCTACCAACGGCTGAAGCCGTTGGCTTGTCGGTGGACTCCCGTTCTGCCGACACGTAGGCGTCGGACGCCACTTCAGTAGCGTTCACGGTCATCGTCCCCGACTTCAGGGCGTACTGACAGAACGCCCCTCCAGCGGGGGACTTCTGCCCTCGCTGGAGTTTGAGTGCGAGTTTCCGGGCAACGTTTTTCGCTGCGTTGTAGTCGGCGTTCACCGAGTACGAACAGTCGAGACACTGGAAGTGCTGGCCGTCACGATTCTCTTCGAGCGTACAGCCACACTTCGAGCATTGTTGGCTGGTGTAGGATGGGTCGACTGTTTCGACCACGATGCCAGCCAATTCTGCCTTGTATTCGGTCTGTTCTTGCAGTTCGCGGAACGCCCACTGCTGAAACTTCTTGCCGTCGCTGATACGCGCTCGAATCTGCTCCAAGTCTTCGAAGGCGATGTGCGTACAGCCGTGGCGCTTGGCTTCCGCGACGATCTCTTTGGAACACTGGTGTAGGTAGTCTCTACTCCAGCGACCGAACCTGTCGTCAATGCGCTGGAACGTTAGGTGGGCACTCCGTGTCCCAGTCTGTTGCAGGCTGGCCCGCCGTTTCTCGAACTCGCGGCGCTGGTGGTTGAGGTAGTCGGCGTTCCCGACGAATGCACCCGTTGAGGTCACTGCAATGTGGTCATCAACGTTGCAGTCCACGCCAAGCACTCTCGAATGCTCGGCTTTCTCAGGACTGCTCACGTCGAGTTCCCGTTCCATTGCAGCGTGCAGGTAGAACTCGTCGGCTTCGCTGTCGTAGTGGACGGTGCTGGTCGAAAAGGAGTAGTCGTCGTTCAGCAAGTACTCGCCGTGTGGTGTCCCGGCAGGGTCGTCAGGTAGGTCGTATTCGCATTCGACTCTGCCGTTGACGGTGGCGAGACTTATTTTGTCGCGGTAGTAGGTGGCGGCTCGCTTGTCGTAGACAATGCTGAACGTGTCGTACTCTGGCTTGCTGGTGTTCTCGCCGTCAGCAAGCCGGTCAACGCAGTTGTCGATGTCGTCGGTGGCGCGTTTGATAGCCTTCTGGACGAGGTTCGCGTGCAGGTAGTCTGTTTCTTCACGAAGGTCGTCGTAGATGGCGTCTTCGGCTTCGCTCTTGCTGGTCACGCAGTCCTCGTCGGGGTAGCGCCACGCCCAGTCTGCGGTGCGGTTCGCGCAGTACTGGAATTTGTCGTTGGTGGCGTGGAGGTCACTCTTGCGGTCGTCAGGTACGTCCAGACGGACGCGAACCGTTCGAGTCACCTCCCACGCCATGTACGTCACAGTAATGGCTACTCTTTATTAATATTTACCACAGCGTTAGGGAGTCGGCAATGCTGTGTTCGGTGGATCGTTTCGCGGAGCTTACGCGCTTCCTCCCACCGCTAAAGCGGCTGTCTCTTACCCATAAGTTCGTCGAGTCCCAAACGGCTGTTTCAGACTCTGCCGAACCCGATATTCAATCTGAAGATCGATGCGAGGAGAGATTCAGGCGCTGATATCGGCGGTGGGAGGCTACTGAATGCTGGTAAGCGAGATCACCAAAATCGTTTCACAAGCGTGTTGCATCTGTAGATATCAGGATTTTCGGTCGGTTTCATCGATCTCGATACCGACTCAATTTGTGGGTAAGAGACAGCGCTAAAGCGGGTGGGCTTCCGCGCTGTTACCGCTGTGACCCCCTCCACTCCCGTCTCGACGGCGTCGGTTCCCCGCTTCTCGAGGCTCTCGATCGACCAGTCGCCGATGTCGACGACCCGGATCTCGAGTGCCGTCGTCGAGCCGAAGTCGTACTCGTAGGAAAACTCCTCGCCGGTCGTCGCCTCGAGGACGGATTCAATAGCGACGTCCATCGAGTGTCGCCCACCGCCGATCCCGTAGGCCGGCGTCTGGTCGTCGTAGGGCTTCTCGTATCGCGTGTTCTCGATCGTGAACGCGCTCATGTGGCCACAGCACTCGAGCCAGAACGCCCGGAGGAACGCATCGAGACTCGAGAGCGTCGTCTCCGCGTCGACCACGAGATGGAGCCAGTAGTCAGATCGTCGTGCGCCGGCGATCCGAAGGTGAAACGCCGTTCCGCTCCCGTCTCCCTCCGGCAGACACGTCCGGAGGTGGCGCGACATCCCGCGTTTCGTGTAGGTCTCTCCACAGAGGTAACAATCTCCGTCAGTCATGGGTTACCGAACTCGGACGTAACTCAGATCTCGAATGTGTCGGTTGAAGTACCGCCCGAGGGAATTGGCCGCCAGGAACTCGCGATAGATCTCCTCGGAGACGTCCCTGTACTGGTATATTCGTCCGTTCTGGAGTTCGACCTCCAGAACCTCTTCGTCCGGGTCGTAGCCGACGCTGTTGACCAGCGACGACGAGACCGATTCTCGGTCCATACGCGCGAATCCGTGAGCGGACCACTTAGTACGTCGCCCGTGTGCTCGAGGTCAAGTCCCGAAACCAGATTCCAGCGTGCTCGCCCTCTCATACGGATCGTTATAACGTTTTACCGGTGATCGCTTCCCCGTTCGAGCGATCACCGGTGAAGAATCATACCAGACCGTATCACAGCACGAGATCCCCGAGCGTCCACTCTTGGGGCAGTTCCGCCTCGAGGCCGACCTCGACGACCAGCTCTCGGAGTTGCTCGCGCACGTCGGGGTCCCACTCGAGTCCCGCTTCCCCGAGGTCGGGATACACCGCCTCCCAGTCCCAGTGATCGCCCGATTCGGGGTACCGGCTCCGTTCGACCGCACCGATACCACGCAATGCCGTGGCCGGATCGGAGACGACCCCAGCGGCGAACACCTCCTCGAGGAGTGTGACCGCCGCCCGCTGGTCGGCGTGGACGGCGTGTTCGACAGCACCGCCGAACCAGATGTCGTACTCGCCGTCGACGAGCGCCTGCAGGCTCGCCTCGACGGGATGGTCGGGGTGGCCGATCCCCCAGCCGTAGCTCATCGACTCGATCCAGGCACCGGTGTCGTCCGGACTGCGATGAAACGCGAGCTGGAACTCGAGTGCGCGTTCGGGAATTGCCTCGACGCCGTCCTCGAGTCGGGTTCGAACCAGTTGCTGGCCGGTGACGGTCGTGAGAACGTGGCCGATGTAGGGGTACTCTTCGACGTCACTGCGTTCTGGGTAGGCTCCGTCGGGGACGTCGGCGTAGGTCTCGAGGTCGAACGTGGCCGTCGGCCAGTACGCCTCGAGGACGTCGAGCAGGAACGGCCAGCCGTTCGCCTGGGTCGCTTCCTCGAGTGCGGTACCCGCCTGTTCGCCGAACACGCGGCGAAAGCCCTCGTAGTGGTCGTCCTCGCCGCGACGTCGGCTCTCCCACTCCTCGGCGAGGTGGCGCTCGTAGTAGGCGAGCGCCTCGTGGACGGCACCGAGGTTGGCCGCGCCGGCACGCTCGAGTGCGTCGGTCAGTTCCGCCGACGCCGCTCGCCTGGCCGCCAGATTCTCTTCGCGTTCGAGTTTTCGGATCCTGGCCATGTGCTCGTCCCGTTCTTTCTCCCACGCGCTCGCGGCGTCGTCCTCCTCGTCCGGACAGTCGTGCATCCGAAGTGCCGAGAGCGTCTCGAACGTTTCGCCACAGGCTTTACATGTTCGCGTCATTTGTTACTGTTGACACAGTCTCAAGAATATAATTTCAATTTTTGCCTTACTCGAATAGACTTGACGCCTGGCGGACGTATGCGTTTCCGTTCCAGCTTCGCTGCTCGGCAATCTCTTCGAGCATGGCCTTCGCCGCTGATTTCGATAGTTCACCGTGAACGACGAACGCTTTCAGAAGACGAGGCGTCGTAACGAGCTGCGCATTGGAGAGCGACGCATGAATGAGTGCGAGCTGGGTGTATTCGTCACAGTAAAAAAATGCTGCGTTGATCCGCTCAGCTAGTTGCACTGCTGCGTTTTCTCCGTCGTCGAGTGGGAAGTCCGGATCGAGGTCGACGGACCGAACTGTCAGCCGTTCGCGCTCGTCGAGTATCGTCTTTGCCGCTGTTCCGTGTCCATCTTCGTACTGTGCGGTCGTCTCGAGTTCGCCGAGTACTTCTTCGGGAACAGTGACGTCGTATCCGTCGAGAAGCGTCGGGAGGGCGATCCGACGTGCGTCCTCGGTACTCGCAATGCTGACGAGCGCGGACGTGTCTGCGACGAGGTTCATTCACTGAGTGCATCAGCGAGCTCGTCGCTGAGTTGCTCGTTCGTCAGCTGATGTTTGAGTAGTCGGAAGTTCTGGGCTGTCTCCACACCAACGATCGCTTTCACCTGATCGAACTCGAGTCGGTCCTCATAGTACGCGTTTGCAATCGCTTGCCGGACCCGTTCTTCGTCGCTCGCGTTCGCAAGGTACTCACGAAGGGCTTCGACGAGTACGTCCGTTCGGTTCTTCTCCTCTGCGATCGCGAGTGCATCGGCCTGCTCGATCAACCGTTCGGGCGCACGGAAATGGACGCGGGTACTCGAACTCATTACGCACACATTGTGCACACACACGCGTAATTCTGTCGGTATACCGTGTGCCCTCGCTGGGCCAATGCCACCGCGGTGAGAACACTGGGGACCGTGATAGCAGAAGAGACTCAGTATCCTGCCGTCTCGAGTTCGTCCAGAAACGCCGGTCGGTTCGCGTGTTTCTGTCGGAGATGCTCGACGAACGCCGCCAGCTCCTCGTCGAGCCCGAGCGCTTCCATCTCGTGCAAGTGCTCGATACCCGTCCGGTAGTGGTCACGTCCGGTGTCGTTCGCCAGGTACGGTTCCAGCAGATCCCGGTACGCCTCGAAGTACGCGTCCGGATCGGCAGCAGCGACGGGCTCACGGTACTGCCGGAGCGTCTCCAGATCGTCACTCTCTAGCACTCGTTCGAGGGCGTTCTCGAGGTCTCCTTCTCGAACCGAGAGCTCGATCAGTCGGTCGGGATCGAGCCGGCCGAGTTGGGTACGCAGCCCGTGCGAGATCGATTCCCACTCCTCGGCTGTACAGGCCGATCGCAGGTCGTCGTAGGCGTCCCAGTCCTCGAAGCGAACGAACAGCGTCCGCAGGCGCTCGCGATAGCGCTCGTCGTCGCGTCCCCGGTAGAACTCGGCTGCGAGCCGATGGACGTCCGGCGAGTGCGGGAACGCCTCCAGTCCCTCCTCGATGACCTCCTGCGCTCGTTCGTCCTGCCCGTCGGCTCGCAGCACGTCGACGTACTGGCGATAGAACGCGCTGTGTTCGGTGTAGACGTCCTCGAGGACGGCCTGTCGCTGCTCGCGGTCCTCGAGTTCCGAGAGAATCCATAGATACGTCGAGAGGAGCTGTTGCTCGCCCACGGAGAGCGCCGGCTGTTGCCCGCGTGCATCGACGGCTCGAGACGCGGTCGTCCCCGCGTCCGTTTCCGATTGCGCCTCCGTCTCCTCGAGGATCGTCGCGAGCGTCTCACCGACGAAGTCGGTCACCTCGAGCGGACCGACGTCGAGACGGTCGATATCCAGGTCGCCACCGGTGAACAGCTCGACCTCGAGACGCCACTGGGTCGGATCCGGACGTCTCTCACCTGTACCTGTATCGACCTCACCGTCGATATCCGCCTGCGACGTATCGTCCTCCGATCCGGACCCGGCTGCAGCGGCTTCTCCCGTCTCACCACCGACGATCCCCTCCAGCGCTGGAAGGTCCGCCTGGACGAGCGAGAGGAGAGACTCGAGGTCGGTGGCCGTGGTACACGCCTCACGGAGCGCGCCGTCGTAGTACTCCCGGACGAAGCGGAACTCGGCAGTCCTGTACTGCTCGTAGAGATACTCGAGGTGCTCACACACCGTTTCGTGATCGAACGACGCCTCGCGAACACACGCAGCGTAGGCATCGATAGCAGCCTCGAGCTGACGGCCGTAGTGGCCGCTGCTGTCGTCGATCCGTTCCAGGTTCTCGCGTATCGTCTCGGCCAGCGCCCGGTAGATCTCGAGTGCGCGCTCGTACTCGTCGTGTTGCCGGTACGTCTCCGCGAGGTCGTGGTACTTGGTGAACTCGAGATGGGTATCGTACGCGACGATCCCGCGGCGGTCGGCGGCGGTCTCGAACTCGCGGTCGAGATCGCGTTTGTAGTCGGCGACGCTCTTTTCAACCGGCCGGCCGACCGTCGCGAGAAACCGCTCTCGAAGAGCGTCGTCCTCTGTGAGAATCTCGCACAGAAAGTCCCGAAGCGTCCCCACGTCCGCGGACTCGAGTGCCGACTCGAGGTCGGTGCCCGCCGTCGAGGGCTCGAGAGAGGCGGACCCCGACTCACTCGAGGGTTCGTCCGGAGTTGCATCCGCCTGTGACTGCCCGATCATCTCGTCGTATCGCTCTCGCACGGCCAGCAACACGGCCACGATGTGTTTGCAGTCGCCAGCATAATCGTACGGACAGGAACACCAGCCGTCGAAGTCATCTGCAGAAAGATCCACTGTCGTGCGGTACTCCCGGCTCCCCCTAACCGTCGCGGTCACCTCGCGTCCCTCGACGGTCAGCTCCCGCACCCGTCCCTCCTCGACGTAGGAGACGCCGCGCTGGAACGTCTGGGCGGTACAGATATCCCGAATCGCGTCGCGGGTCAGCTTGCTGATCTCGTCGGCAGGCACGTCGGTGCTGGATGCGTCTCGACCTCCGGAGTCGGACGCCGTCGGGGACCACGACCAGTCCTCGAGTGGCACGCGGTCGGCGACTGCGGACAGCCCGTTCGCCTCGACCGCCTCGAGAAAACCGATGGCGGTTTCTTCAGGATCGACGTTCCCCCAGCCGTGGTGGGTGCCCCAGAACTCGGTCGCCCAGACGAGGTCGCCGCCGACGACGATGCCGACGTTCCCCACGATATCCTCCCGATCGCGATACCGCTTTGATGGTGGCCCACCGAGCCCATCCTGGAGTGGCTTGTTGTACGTGAAATCATCCCAAGCGTCCTCGAGCGAGCGGGTTTCGGTATCACCGACGAAATCCGCTGGCGGCGCGCGCTGTGGGTCGACCTGGACGACTTCGACCGGAATCGTATGCTCCTCGTGGATCGACTCGAGTAACTCGAGCGTCCGACGGTGGTCGACCCCGACGTCCGCCTCGGCGTAGTAGCGCAGTTTCATCCCTCGGTTCGGGTGCAGGTGCGAGAGCACAACACAAAACCGTCACGTCTTGCTCAAAGCACGGGGTCCTCGAGTGTCCACTCTGCAGGCAGTTTCCCTGCAAGCCCGACTCGACCACCAGCTCTCGGAGTTGCTCGCGCACGTCGGGGTCCCACTCGAGTCCCGCTTCCCCGAGGTCGGGATACACCGCTTCCCAGTTCCACTGATCGCCCGATTCGGGATACCGGCTCCGTTCGACCGCACTGATAGAGATACGAGCGCATACCCCCGTCTTCCCGTGAGTGACGAGTGTTCCGACGCTCTGTCGGAACCGAGGAGCGAACAGGCGGGGGTCGAGCGGACAGCATAGTGTGACAATCCACCGTTCTATTGCAGGACTGGATTTCCCACCGTTTCCACAAGATATTTGTCATTACATGACCATAGTGTGTAGCACGGATGAAGACCACACGGCATGCAACCTACAACCTCAACTACCACATAGTGTGGCTCCCGAAGTACCGCAACCCGGTACTGACGGGAGAGGTTGCCGACCGTGTTGAATCCATCCTCCACGAAATTGCCGACGAGAAAGGCTTGGACATTCAGAACCTGACGGTTCAGCCCGACCACGTTCACCTGTTCGTCAGTAGCCCGCCCAAACACAGCCCATCACTGCTCGCCAACTGGTTCAAGGGCATTTCCTCACGGAAATATAACCACCGCCACGCCGACCACGACGGCGAGAAAATCCGGTGGGCACGTGGCTACTACGCCGGAACAGCCGGGCACGTCTCCAGCGAAACTGTCGAGAACTACATCAACCGTTGCCAGAACTCATGAGTTCTGGCAGCCCGCCAGATGTAATCTGGCGACGACACAAGGAGGCCGAAGCGTGACCGAACTCACGAAAACGCTCGAACTGAAGCTTGTGGACCCGAATGTCCACAAGCGACAGAAGCTTCGTGAGACACGGAACGCTTACCAGCAGGCGCTTCAGGCCGCCTTCGCCGCTGGCTGTGACACACAGTCAGCGGCTAACGACGTGGTTGTCGAGTACGATCTGAGCGGCTACGCGAAAAACGCCCTCAAGAAGTACGTCCCGCAACTCTGTGGGAACAGCTACGACGCCGACGAACTTCACGACGACCACCCGGTGCGGTTCACCAACGAGGGACTGCAACTTGACCATCAGCCACAGAACGCTATCGAGTGGTACGTCAAAGTCCCCCACCACGAGGATTACCACCTCTGGATTCCGGCACGCGCCAATCCCGAACAGCGGGAGTGGCTCGAAGCGTTGTACGCAGACGACGCCGAGATGGGCGAGAGTCGGCTGTTCGAGCGGGACGGAACGTGGTATCTCCACGTTACCGCTACTCGCGACGTGGAGGACCAATCTGAGGCATCCGCCGACGAGCGGACGCAGCCAGACGAGTCTGGCGAGCCCTGTCTCGCCGGGCTCGACAGGACGCCGATTGGTGTGGACATCGGAGAAGCGAGTCTCGTCACGGTGTGTCACCGCGACGAGAGCGGTTCTCCTGTTCGCCCCCGACTCTGGGCCGACGACGGTAAGACCGTTCGTCGACTCCGCAAAACCTACTTCACCGCCAAGAGACGCCTTCAGAAGCGTGGCAGTGAGCGAATCGCAGAGTCCTACGGTGACGCACTGTGGGACCAGATTGACGATGTGTTCCACCGTGTGACCCGCGAGGTCGTGGCGTACGCCGAGTCCGTCGAGAACCCAGTGCTGGTGCTGGAAGACTTGACGTACATCCGCGAGAACATGGACTACGGCGAGTACATGAATCGTCGGTTGCACGGCTGGGGCTTTGCGAAGCTCCACGCACAGATTCGGTACAAAGCCGCCGAGAAGGGGATTCCCGTCGAGACGGTGAATCCCCGGAACACGTCGAAGGCGTGCCACGCCTGCGGTGAACACGGCTACCGGCCACGACAGGCGACGTTCAGATGCTCGAACGACGACTGCTGGCTCGGTGAGTACCAAGCTGACGTGAACGGGGCGATAAACATTGCAGACCGCTACCGTAGTGGAGAGAGTCACCGCCAAAGCGACCGGAGTTCCCGGCAGAAGGCCGGTGACGATGACTCGGCTACGGATGGGGCCTCTTTGACCGGGCCACAAGACAGCCAAGCCGATGCTGAAACCCAGCAGGTGACGCTTGGAACGTATGCGTCTTGAAACCAACAGGCCGCTTCGCTCGGCCTGAAATCCCGTGGCGGGATTCCTCCGCGTTCACGCGGAGGAGGAGGTCAAGCCACGCAATGCCGTGGGACCGGGTCGGAGACGACACCGGCGGCGAACACCTCCTTGAGGAGACCGACCGTCGCTCGCTGGTCGGCGTAGACGGCGTGTTCGATGGCTCTGACGAACCAGATGCCGTATCCTCGGTCGGCGATCGCCTGCAAATTCGCCTCGGCGGGATGGTCGGATGGTTGCCGACGGGCACCAAAATGTCTCCGACGACCACAACCGTTCTACCGACTCACAGATGCTCGAGCGGTGGCGTGCGACTAACTCGCCAACCTGCGACCGCGGCTGCGACCGTCCCGATGCAGATAGCGATTGCCAGCCCGCCGACGAAAAGCAGATCGACCGTCTGTACCAGCCCGTCGAAGCCGACCACGGCTGCCGCGAGCCGGTTGAGTGCCGAGACGGCTGGCGGCGTCAGCGCAACGCCGAGTCCGCCACCGATGAGGCCGATGGCAGTTCCCTGGCCGAGGACCGCCGCGACGAGCAGTGACGAGGAAACGCCCTGGGCCTTAAGCGCAGCCAGCTCCGACCGTTGCTGATAGACCACGAGCGAGAGCAGCGTAAACGTAAGTGCAATTCCAGCACCGATAGCGAGCACCACGAGCGTCGCGGCAGCCGCGAGCACGAGCACCTGTTCCTCGAGGACGGCCTCGAGCTGTTGCTGGTTCGACCGGATATCGTACTCCGGATACTCAGCCTGTAACTCCTGCTGAACGGTCGCCGTGTCCGCATCGTCCGGGACCGTGATCGTGATGAACGTCGCGGGCTCGGTCTGTGTCGTCCCGGTGACCTGGTGGAGTTCGCTTAGCGGCACCGTCACCGTCGGCGTCCCGAGCATCTGTTCGAACGTCGGCGAGACACCGACGACGGTAAACTCGTTGTTCCGGGCCGCAGCGAGGGACCCCCCGATCTGTAGCGTGTCGCCGACCTCGATATCGAGCGCGCGTGCCGTCTCCTCATCGACGAGGACCTCGTGAGTCATGTTCCCCTCGTAAGTCCCGTCGGCGTAGTGGGGATCGCCGGAGAGGCCGTCGCCCTCGGTCACCTGAACGGCCGCCCCACCGCCCGGAGCGCCCGTGCCGACGAACGTCCGAAAGTCGTCGTCCTCGTCGGCCCTGACGTAGACGGTCTCGAACGCCAGTGGAACCGCGTTGTGAACGCCGTCGTGGCGCTCCATCTCGTCTGCCACTGCTCGCGAGTCATGTAACGTGTTCTCGAAGCCGCCACCGCCTGCGGTCGTCAGCCGCGTCTCACCTGCCGTCACCCACAGGTCACGGTCGGCGGCGTCGAACTGCTGTTCGCCCGTCTCGAGGACGCCCATCCCGGCACCGGCGAGCAACGTCATCGCCAGCACGGCGAGTGCGACGCCGACGATCGCCAGCCCGAGTCGAAGCTTGTGATGGCGCAGCTGGGCGATCGTGAGCCCGATAGCCGCACGAAAGCGAGCGAGCGTCCGTCTGGTTCGATCGAACATTACGGAACACCTCCCGAGAGCCGTCTGGTCAAGACGAGGAGATACGGCAGCGACAGGAGTCCGATCAGAATCGCCACGAGGACGCCGTAGACCAGAAACACCGGGTGTGAGACAGCGATCGGCTCAGTCGTGATCGTCCGGACCGCAACCGTGTTGACGAGAGCGATCCCAGCGAGCCCGCCGACTGCACCAACCACGCCGCCAAGCACTGACATGACGAGCGTCTGAACGCCCACGAGACGCAACTGGCTGTGTGTCGAGAGCCCGATCGCGGCCATCGTCGCAAGCTGTTTCCGGTCGGCGACGAGCTCGAGGCCGGTCGTCGTGATCACGAACAGTGTGCCGATCGAGACGGCAACGACGAACGCCGTCAACGCAAGCGCAAGCGGAAGGTCGGAATCGATCGTCTGGCTTGCCGTCAGTCCGGCACGGGAGTGGACTGCCGACTGTGGGTACAGCTCCTCGAGATCGTCGCTGACCTCCGGGGAATCGGTCTGGACGACGAACTGATCGGCCTGGTCGTGTTCGCTCGCGCCGGTCAGGACCTGTAACTCGCCGAGTTGGACAAGCGCCGTCGGGATGTTCCCGACGTTCTCGCCGTCCCCGTCGTCGACTGCCGCAACGGTGAACGACTCGTTGCCGCCGACGGTCATCGGATCGCCGGCTGATGTCTCGAGCAACTCCGCGGCACCGCGAGAGAGGACGACCTCGCCCGTCCACTCGCCGTCGGCGTGATACGGATCACCGGTCGAGAGGCCGTCAGTAGCGATCCCGGAGACCCGGTCCATGCCCGGAGAGTTGATAATTCCAACGACGAGGACGTACTCGTCGCTGTCCTCGCTTTCGAGGCGCATCACCTGCGTTAGCACTGGCGTTGCCGACTGGACGTCGTCGCGTGCCTGTAACGTCTCGGTCGTCTCATGGACGGCCCCGAACTGCGGACCGTCGGTCGCGACCAACGGCGACCGGTCGCCGTCGTCCTCGGGGACGATCCAGTAATCGATGTCGTCGTCGTACACCGTCGTTCCCGTCGCGAGTCCGATACCGACGCCCGTGACGACGACGAGCAGCCCGATCGCGACGGCGACGCCGAGGATGCTGAACAGCACACGCTTCCGGGCAGTGTGTGTTGCCCGCGTGATCGTCTGTCGGACGCCGACCCGGATCAGTCCCAGCCATCGCGCGAGTCGATTCCGAAGCGTCATTCGTCGATCCCGACGATCTGTCCGTCACGCATCCGGATGACGCGATCTGCGATGGCGAGCGTTTGCCGGTCGTGTGATGCAAGGACCACTGCGCGATCGTCCGCCACCTCCTCGAACTCCGACAGCACCTGTCGACCCGTCTCCGTGTCCAGTTCGCCGGTCGGTTCGTCCGCGATCACCAGATCCGGATCGGTCGCGAGTGCCCGTGCGATTGCGACGCGCTGTTGCTCGCCACCGCTTAACTCCCCCGGTCGGTGCGTTACCCGGTCTTCGAGCCCGACCCGCTCGAGCAGGTCGGTCGCCCGCCGGCGCCGTTTCCGTTTCGAGACGCCGAGTTCGACGAGCGGCAACGCGACGTTGCCCCGAGCGGTCAGGGCCTCGAGGAGGTGAAAGTGCTGGAAGACGATCCCGACGTGCTCGAGTCGGAGCCGGGTTCGTTGCCGTTCCGACATCGCCGTCACGTCGTCGTCACGGACCGTAACGGTCCCCTCGGTCGGTCGTTCGAGGGCAGCAAGCAGGTGCAACAGCGTCGATTTGCCGCTCCCGCTCGGCCCCGAGAGGCCGACGATCTCGCCCGGGTGGACCTCGAGCGAGACGTCCTCGAGTGCCGTGACCGTTGGCGGGCTGGTCCCGTTGAACAGGCGGGAGAGTCGCCCGCCACCGGATCCTCTGGTGTAGATTTTCGTGACCTCGTTCGCACGGACGGCTGCTGGAGGGCGGTCACGTTCCGTGACTGACGCGGACCGTGTCGTCATTGTCGGAGAGAAATTTCAGACACAATTAAGTTTGCCGATGAAACCTCCGGCCGTCACTCGACAGTGACGCTTTTGGCCAGGTTTCGTGGTTTGTCTATCGAACGTCCCAGCCGATTTGCGACCCAGTACGAGACCAGCTGTAACTGGACGTTCGCGACGATCGGGCTGGCGATTCCGCCCGCGCCGGGGACCTCGAGCACGTGATCGGCGTACCGCTCGACCTCGGAGCGCCCGTCCGTGACGGCGACGACCGGTGCGTCCCGTGCCTCGACTTCCTTGACGTTCCCGATGGTCTTGTTCGCTCGCTCGTCGTCGCCGGTCACCAGCGCGAAGACGGGCGTGTTTTCGGTGACGAGTGCAAGCGGGCCGTGTTTGAGTTCGCCGGCGGCGAACCCTTCGGCGTGTTTGTACGTGATCTCTTTCATCTTCAGCGCGCCCTCGAGCGCGACGGGATACTGGTAACCACGGCCGATGAAAAAGTACGCGTCGGCGTCCTCGTAGGTCTCGGCAACCGCACGCGCGTTCGAGGTATCGAGCACGGTCTGGATCAGGTCCGGAACGTCCCGGAGCGCCTGGATCGTCTCACGCGAGATGTTCTCGGTGAGCTGGCAGGCGAGCATCGTCAGGGCGGCCTGCTGGCTGGCGAAGGTCTTTGTCGCCGCGACGCCGATCTCGGGGCCGGCACGGATGTACAACACGTGATCACACTCGCGGGCGGCTGAACTCCCGACGACGTTCGTCACGGCGATGGTCTTCGCACCCGCGCGGTTCGCCGCACGGAGCGCACGCATCGTGTCGGCGGTCTCGCCGCTCTGGGTGACGCCGACGACGACCGACTCGCCGCCGACGGGAATCGTCTCCTCGTCGTACTCGCTGGCCAGGAACGCCTGGGCGGACACGCCACGGTCGCGAAGCAGCCGTGCGCCGTACATCGCGGCGTGGTAGGACGTCCCACATGCGACGAACTGGATGGCCCCGGATGCCTGTATCGGTGGCACCGACTCGAGGTCGACGGTCCCCTCGAGTTCGTCGAGCCGACCGCGAAGACACTTCCGGAGTGCGTCGGGCTGTTCGTTGATCTCCTTGAGCATGTAGTGGTCGTAGCCGCTCTTGCCGGCGTCTTCGGGATCCCAGGAGATCGTCTCGATCGACGTCTCGACGACGGTGCCGTCGGCGTCGGTAACCACGACCTCGGATGGCGACAATCGTGCGAACTCGCCGTCGTCGAGGTAGATCACCCGGTCGGTGTACTCGATGAAGGCGGGCACGTCGCTCGCGAGATAGTAGCCGTCATTGCCGATCCCGAGCACGAGCGGCGAGTTGCGTCGGGCGGCGTAGATCGTATTCGTCCCCTCGAAGACGGCCGCGACAGCGTAGCTGCCCTCGATCCTATCGATCGCACGCCTGAAGGCCGTCTCCCGGTCGATGCCGTCTGCGAGATACGTGCTGATAAGGTGTGGGACGACTTCGGTGTCGGTGTCGCTCTCGAACTCGATACCGGCCGCGGTCAGTTCGTCACGCAACGACTGGTAGTTCTCGATGATGCCGTTGTGGACGACGGCGACCCGGTTCTGGTCGTCCGTGTGTGGATGAGCGTTCACGTCTGACGGGGGACCGTGGGTGCTCCAGCGCGTGTGACCGATCCCGACGGACTCGTTTTCGTACTCCGATTTCGGAAGCGCGGACTCGAGTGCTGACAGTTCGCCTTCCCGTTTGTGGACGTGGAGCGTCTGATTCGAGAGCGCGACGCCTGCGGAGTCATAGCCGCGGTACTCCAGTCCCGAGAGCCCATCCAGCAGGACGTCTATCGCGTCGCTGTCAGAACCGGCATAGCCGATGATTCCACACATCAACTACGCACCTCCGTTTCGGCGTCGACCGTTCCACGAACGGCCGAGCCAGTCCGGACGACGGCCTCCGGACCGACGATCGTTCCGGGTGCGTACGTCGACCCGCCCTCGTCGTGGACCCGGTCCGCAAGCACCGCGCCAAGTTGCTCGTCCTGATGAACCTGATCGCCGATTCGAACGTCACCCGGGCCGCCGACGACGGTCGTTCCGGGACCGACCGTGACCCCACGACCCGTCACGCAGTCCCGGAGCGTCGCGTTGTCCCCAACGCGTGTGTCTGCGTCGACGACGCTGTGTTCGACGACGGTGTTCGATCCGACCGTGACGTTTTCGCCCAGACAAACGTTCGGGCCGACGACGGCACCCGGACCGACGACACAATCCCGCTCGATTACGACCGGTTCGACGATCGTCGCCGCGTCGTGGATGCGTGCGGATGGCGACACCTGACTCGCGACTCTGGACTCGTGTGCCAGCAAGTCGTCGGCAACGCGCAACAGGTCCCACGGATAGGTCGCGTCCACCCAGAGTCCCTCGGAGACGACGCCATGAACCTCCCCGTCGCCGTCGATCAACTCCCGGATGCCATCGACGAGTGACTGTTCGCCCGCACACGGCGATGCGGAGCGAATCGCATCGAAGATCGACGTTTCAAACGCGTATACGCCCGCATTGAGCCGGTAACTCCGCTCATCACGGGGCTTCTCGACGATGTCGGTAACTTCCCCGCCATCGGCGAGAATAACGCCTCCGTACTCTTCGACGTCGTTTTGAACGAGTCCGAGCGTTGCGTCGGCACCATCGGTCGCCGTGGCGACGTCGTCGATGATTTGTCGGTCGACGAGCTGGTCGCCGTTGACGACCAGAACCGATCCGTCGACCTCCTCTTCGGCTGCAAGGAGTGCGTGACCGCTTCCCAGTTGCTTTTCTTGGGTGACGTAGGTAATCGGCACGTTTCGGTAGGTCGGCCCAAAGTGAGACTGCACGCGGTTGCGTCTATAGCCGACGACAACGGTGATGTCCGTGACCCCTGCCTCGATCAGCTCATCGAAGACATGCTCGAGAATGGGCTTCGTTGCCGCTGGCAACATCGGCTTCGGCCGATGTCGCGTGAGCGGACGAAGTCGAGATCCCTCTCCCGCCGCAAGAACGACTGCGGAACGGATTTCCATGAATTGACTGACAGTATTCCAGGGGTTTTATTCTTTTGGCCCTATGGATTCACATCAGATTATTTAGTTTATAAAGATTAAACTATATTATAATTAGAAAGAAATTATATGGCCGGGTTGTCCACGGAGGAACCGTTGAGCACCCCACAACCTTTCAGTCGTGTGGAGGACGTCAATCCTCGTCAGGCTCGGCCACGTCAACCCAGAGATGGACGTGATACTCGGTACTCTCCTGTGAGAGGTCCTCGGGAACTTCATCTGGATACAGTAGCCAGAGGATTCGGTTGTCCTCTCCAACCATCGTCGGCTCGAGGTCGTGTTCGTGGTGCCAGGTTTCGTTGTGCTCGAGTTGGGCCTCGAACCGATCGAGCTCACGCTGCTCGTGGACGACCGTCTCGTTGTCGACGACCTCGACATCCTGTTCGATGACGACGACGGTGTAGTCGACCGTCCGGTGTTCGTGGTTGTCGACGCCGACGATGATCTCCTCGCTTTCACCCTGCACGAACTCGGTTGGATAGCCGTCCGCGACGAGGTCACCATCGTCGTCCTCGGTCAGGATATATACTGCGGAGAACTGCTCGCCCTCCGGTGGCACGACGACCGCGTACGTGAGCGTGCCGACGGCGAGCACGATCGAGAGTACGAGCAACACGTTCAACACGGTATCCGCGCGTGAGTCGGGCTCGAGCACCTCCGCGCGACCTGCGGCGAGCCACTCCCGATAGGGGACGTGGAACCGTTCGTCTTCGGGGAGCTGTCGTCGCCGAACGGCTGCGATGGCCGTCGTAACGATCGTGAACGCGCTCACCGAGATCATGATCGGCACGAGCCGAATCCCCCATGGAGTGAAGTTCAATACGAGTCCGATGAGTGGGACGATCGCAATACTCAGCCCGAACGCGAGTGCGACGCGTTCGATGCCGTCGATCCCGGATCGGTTCGTAACGGTCCAGCGTTGTGCATCTTCGCTTTCATCGCCGTCGCTGTCGACGACATCGGCAGTTGCAGGCCCGTCACCATCCTCAGGGAACAGTGCAGCGATAAATGCGTAACCAGGAATGAAAAGGACGAAGGCGAGTCCAAGTGGCACCCGAAGGGGCGTCTCGCGAATCACCGGAGCGAAGACGGCGACGTTGACCAGTGCCGTCACTGCGAGTATCGCCGCCAGATCCGCCGGAAGCGTCCGGACCTGACGTGGCAGAAGCAACCAAAGCGATCGACCGTCGGCCATTCGACGCTATATCGACGAGCGGTGTGTAAAAGTCGGTCGATCGAAATTAATCATCGGCCACGCCCTGTGTGGACTCTGGTTCGGCACGCTCGCTCAACTGTCGTGCTCGAGCCAGGACATCGTCGGCCACGTCGGCAGGCACCGAATCGGGACCGAACGCGGCACGCTCGTATGCTTCGGTCACCGCTCGTAGCGAGTCCGTTTCGTCCGTGTCAGCACTCGCCTCGCAGTATTCCCGGTAAAGCTCCCAGTGGGTGAGCGTCCGACTGAGACGGGCCCGCGCTTCTATCCTCTGGCGAACAGCTGCGTATCCGGTTCGGACGGCGTCGTCCTGATTACCGTTTGCAAGTTGGTCTTGGGCATGTTGCAACAGGGCATTGACTGGATCGGCATCAGACATACCCCTGTCCGGTTCACTCGCGATCGTCGGACGACCAGCGTCGCTGTCTACGATGTCGGCTGCTCCCGACTGTCGTCGGTACCACCAGAACCCAGCCACGGTGGCGGCGATGATGGCTCCAGCCACGGCGATTGCCGGTCCATTCGACAGCGAAGAGTCACCAGTTTCGACCCCCTCCGACAACACGACGGTCTCTTCGGCTGTCGCATCGGCAAGGTTCGTCGTGTCTCCGTCGAAGACGGCATCCACTCGAACGTCGCCCGTCCCGTCCGGGATGGCCACGGTTGTCGAGAACGTTCCGTTCGTATCAGTTTCGACAATCGTAGCGGTTGTCCCGTCGATACTGAGTTGTACCAGCTGATCACTAATCCCGTCCCCACTATCCGTCGACAACGTGCCGGTTATCTGCAGTTCTCGGTCGTCGGCAGTCTCATTGTCAGCGTCGTTGACCTGCGTTTCGTCGATTGTCAGCGTTGTCTCGGTCTCCTGGACCGTTACCGGCGTCGTCGTCGATGTATTGGCGAGTGCCCGGTCCTCGAACGGAAGACGAACACGAAGTTCGCTGTCACCGTCCGGGACCGCGGCCGGAACGGTGACGCTGTCGTTTATTTCGCCGTCGGTCGGTCGCACCACACCCAAGCGCTCCCCCTCGACCGTCACGACGAGGGGGACGTCATCGACAGGGACGCCCTCGACGGTCAAATTCCCTGTGAGGGGGACTTCCTCGCCATATGCAACCGCTGTCGGTTCGTCGTGGATCGTTACCGTCGGTTCGGCCTGTTCGATCGAGACGTCCGTCTCCGCTTCGCTGCCGAGATATACTGATTCGCGTTCGGGGATATACGCCACCGGCAGCCGATCGGTCGACAACGGATCGGCGACCGGACGATACTCGAGTTCGAATCGACCTTCGTCGTCGATCTCGACATCCCTCGGCTCGCCGCCGACGATCAGTCGAACCGGGCCGTCAGGAACGGAGCCATCCGCCGCTTGCAGGTCGCCACTGATCCGTACCGGTTCGAGAAACGATCCGCTCTCGTGAGCGGTCTCGAGTTCCAGTGCCGTTTCGACGAAGGTTTGCTCGCGAACGATCTGTTGTTCGGTCTGTGTCTCGTTGTTGATCTGCTCTGTGGACTCGACGGCGTCCGAGAAGTCCGTCCCGGTTTCGTTCTCGAGGAAGCGATAGGTCGTGATCGCGTTTCGACTCGAGCCGTCGATCTCGGCGGCGAGCTCCTCGAGTTCACGCGCGAGTTCCCGGGCTCGCTCCTCCTCGCCTGCCTCGCGTGCTTCCTCGTAAGCCGCCTTCGTCTCGTTGTACTGCTCGAGGGTGTCGGCCAGCCGCTCTTGCTCGCTGGCTGCATCCTCGAATGCCTCGGCCGGGTTGTCGGGATCGACGTCGTCCTCCTCGTCTTCAGTGGCGTCGTCCTCCTCGTCGGCTACTGTATCCTCATCATCGTCGTCAGCGGCGTCATCATCGCGATCGTCGTCACCAGCCGTCTCTTCTTCTGTCTCACCACTGACCTCGACGTACTGACCGAGTCGGTCCCGATATTCCTCGTCGACGTGTGACCGCGCGAGGTCGTACTCGCCCTCGCTCAGAGCGACCTGGCTCTCCTGGAGCTGTTGGGAGAGTTGATCCGACAGCCACGACTGTACCCCGTCGGTGTCGCTGTCCTCGTCGTACTCGTCGGGATGTTCGTGGCGGACCGTTTCGTTCGTCCCGTCGTCGTCAGTCTCGTTTGTCGCCCCGACGATGGTGCGGTCCGTATCGGTTACGCCGGCCGCGAACATCCCACCGGTGGCTACAAGCGCCAGTGTAAGAATCGCCACCGCGAATACGCGCGAGCCCGACCCGTTCACGACCGAACAGTCCGCGCCTCACGACAAAAACAGTTCGCTTCCTGATATTGTTCAGCAACCAGTAGCTTCAACAGGACACCCGAAAACTCTCTCATATGCGACCCACTCGCCGGCTGTGGGCGACCGGTGCCCTCGCTGCCGTGTTCGCCGTACTCGCGGCCGTCTTCGCACGTCCGCTCTTGCTGGCGGCGACGGGGCTGATCGGCGCGTGGGTACTCGCTCGTCAGTACCTGTTCATTACGGAACTCGAGCGAACGAATCGGGTGCTGTCGGTATCCCAGGTCCCTGCCAGAACTTCGGTACGGACTGATGACGACACGCCAGTAACGATGTCTGCCACGCTCGAGGAGCCGCTGTCACTGGCACTGGCAATCGACGGTGGTCTTCCCACAGCGGCGGTCGAAGACGGGACGTTGCATCTCTCGCTCGAACCGGGGGCTACGGAGACGGACCGAACGATCGACGTTCGCTGGCCGGTCGCCGGCGTGCACCGGTTCACGCGGCCGACGGTGACAGCGACTGACGGCCTCTTTCGGGAGACTATTCCGACCGGCGAAGCACCGACGGTGACGGTCCAGCCACGCGAACCGCGGTCGATACACGTCGGGGAGGGTGGCGACCGGACCGCGGTGGCCTATGGAGAGCACGACACGGGACGACTCCAGTCGGGGCTCGAACCAAGCGAGATTCGGGAGTACGTGCCAGGTGATCGAGCACCTCGCATCGACTGGAAGTCGACCGCTCGCCTCGGGGAGTTGCACGTTCGGGAGTACGAGGGTGAGACGGACCGTACCACGTTGCTCGTCGTTGACCACCGACACAGCCTCGCGACGGGGCGTCCGGGAGAGACGAAACTTGCATACCTCCGTGAGGTGGCGATTGCGATGGCAGCGAATGCCAACCGACTCGGCGATCCACTCGGGCTGCTCACGGTCGGCGACGACGGCATTACGGCCCGTTTCGAGCCGAAGTTACAGCCCGAGTTGTACGAAACGATCCGTCGACGCCTGCTTGAACTGGAACCAACCCAGGAACGAGCAGAACGCCACCCGGAGGCGACAGTCGAGGCAACCGTTAGTTCCGTGTCGGAACGCGAGGGGGTTGCTCATACTGCCGGGAAAGCGCCACAGTCCCCTCGGACGGCGACCGGCATTCGGCGGTCGGCTGCGGCACTCGCGAACGACGACGATCCGTTCGCCCAGACGCTTCGTCCCTTCTATGCGGACCGACAGGGGTATCGTGAACGCATCGAGAGCGACCCACTGTACAGCGCCGTGCAAACGTCGCTCCGACGGCAGAACGAACGGGTCCTGACGGTCCTCTGTACCGACGACGCGAATCCAATAGAACTCCGCGAAACGGTCGAGATGGCACGCACACACGACAACGACGTTCTCGTCTTTCTCTCTCCGACGGTGCTGTTCGAATCCGGGACACTTGCAGACGCCGAGCAAACGTACGAGCGCTACGTTTCGTTCGAAGAGCTTCGCCGGTCGCTCACCCGAATGGAGCGTGTCACCGCACTCGAGGTCGCTCCGGAGGATCGATTGGCAGCCGTTCTCGCTGCGGGCCGGGGTGATCGCCGATGAGCAACCCGATTGAATCCGGTTCGGGCAGCCGTCTCGAGTCGCTGTGTCTCGAGCACGAAGGGACCAGCTGGCCCGCGTTCGTCACGGACGTACTGCTCCTCGTCGCGTTCGGCGCGAGTACCGTCGGCGTCTTCGCCGGCATTCTCGGCTTGGTCGCGGGTGCAACCGTGGTCGCCGTTCGACGCCTGGTCGGAACGCCGTACGCGCTTGCTGTCGGCCATCTCTGGCTCGTCGGACTCTTCCCCAACGCCATCGATCCGGTCTCGTTCCTGATCGTCGAGACCGCGTTCGTCGCAGTGTTACTCGCCCCGGCAACTCGAGCACGATCACCGGTTCGGTTCGCTGCCATGACCGCCGCTGCAGTCCTGACGTTTGCCGGGGTGGCATGGCTGACGCTCGAGTACGCTGCACAGCCGCTGTGGCTCGTCGCGATGACGCTGGCCGGCGCGGTGGCACTCGCCAGCTACGCCCTCCACCGATACGAACTCGTCGTTCTGGGGCTCGTCGACGAGGACGGACCGGATCACGAACCCGTTTCGTCGCGCTCCACCGATAGCACACCACCCACCGACACAACGGACGCAGCTGCACCCGACGACACATGAGTACGAGCGATACCGATATCGACGATGTCCGAGCCGAGACGGCGTCGGACGCCTCGCCGACCGACGACCCATCGGACGAGGAGCCCGACCGAACCGAACTGCTCGCGACGATCGAACTGTTACGGGAGGAGAACAGACGCTTGCGAAACGAGTACGCTCGCGCTCGCCAGTCACGCTACCGGAATACGGCGCTTGGTCTCGCCGCCCTCGGTATCGCGGCGGTTTTCGGCGCGGTCGTGTTCCCTGATACCAGGGGCGTCCTGATTGCACTCGGGGCGACGGGACTGTTCGGCGGGGTGCTCACGTACTACCTCACACCCGAACGCGTCGTCTCGGCGACGGTCGGGGAACGAGTGTACGCCGCTGCGGGTGCCAACGGCGATGCACTCGTCGACGAACTCGGACTTCGTGACGACCGGATCTACCTCCCGCCGGGTGATACGGACGCCGTCCGGCTGTACGTTCCTCGCTACGCCGACCCCGAACTTCCGGTCGATAGAACCGGGCCGATCGTTACCGACGAGTCGGGGCGTGGGCTGCTGTTCGAGCCCACCGGCAGACCGCTCTTTACGGAGTTCGAACGGACGACCGACCCTGCGGAGACACCTGTTGGCATCGCCACCCAGCTCGCCGACGCCCTCGTGGAAGCGTTCGAACTCGCCGACAGCGTCGATCCGGACGTCGACCGGGAACACGAGCGGATCACCTTCGCGGTATCCGGTAGCGCCTTCGGCGATCTCGATCGGTTCGATCATCCGATCCCCTCGTTCGTCGCGGTCGGTCTCGTGACCGTGCTCGAACGACCCGTTTCACTCTCGGTGACCGCGGGAGGCGAACGGGCCGATTGGCTCGTCACGTGCCAGCTCGAGGGCTGACATCCCCTCCCCTCCTCCTGGGCCGTGGTATTGCGCCTGCTCAGCCTATCAGTTGCTGTTCGACATCGGTCGCCGCTTCAACGAGTATCCGGCTACGGATCCGCGTCGTTCACTGCTTCCGGTCTGACGACTTCGGCACTCGGCGGCTCGGCCGCCTCGAGTATCGAGGAGACGACGTCGGTCGGGCTGACGTCGCCGAGTTCGGCTTCGGTGTTCAACACGAGCCGATGGGTCAACACCGGCTCGGCCAGCCCCTTCACGTCGTCCGGGATCACATACTCACGACCGCGGATCGCTGCACGTGCCTTCGCCGCATGGAGGAACGTCAGACTCGCGCGTGGGGACGCTCCCTGAGCGACGTCGGGATGAGAACGCGTTTCCGCGACGAGATTGAGAATATATGACTTGACTGGCGACGAGACGTGCACATCAGTAACAAGATCTCGAGCCGAGCGGATATCATCGGTGTTGACGACCTGTTCGGTGTCGTCCGGACCGAGGTCTGGATCGTCGTCGAATCGCTCGAGGAGTTCCCGTTCCGTCGATCTGTCGGGTAACTCGATCGTGAGTTTGAATTGGAAGCGGTCGCGCTGTGCTTCCGGCAGTTCGAACACCCCTTCCATCTCGATCGGGTTCTGCGTCGCGACGACCATGAACGGATCCGGAAGCTCGAGCGTCTCGGTCTCGATCGTGACGTGTCCTTCCTCCATCGCCTCGAGCAGTGCCGACTGCGTTTTCGGCGTTGCACGGTTGATCTCGTCGACGAGCACGAGGTTTGCAAAGATCGGACCGCGCTGGAGTTCGAACTCGCCGAGGTTTTCCCGGTAGATGGAGGTTCCAGTGACGTCTGCCGGAAGGGTGTCCGGTGTCATCTGGGTCCGGCTGTACTCGAGCCCTGTCGCGCGCGAGAAAAGTTTGACGAGCGTCGTCTTCGCGACACCCGGCACACCCTCGAGCAGAACGTGCCCACCGATCAGGAGTCCGATCGAGAGGTGCTCGATCGCCACCTCGTTTCCAACCAGTACGTTGCCGACCTCGTTTCGTACCCGTTCATGGACTGTCTCTGGGTCGACGGTTTGTCCGTCTGAGCCGACGGTTGATCCGCCACTCCTCTCGCTCATTCGTCATCCCGTTTCGACCCGTTCCGGTTAAGCGCTGCTATCACACGCTGGACACGTTCGTCGTCCCAGTCCGGGTGCCGACGTCGGATGTACGCCGCTCGCTCCGCGTCCGAAAGCGTCGCCGTCGGTTCGTCCTGGCTCCGGCCACGGTCCATGGGCGGTCCGAAGGCTCGAACGCGTGCGAGTCCGGCACGTAGCCACCGTGGGCGACTTGCCGTTGCGACCGCTGCGACGCCAAGGAGTCCGAGCAGCACCTGACCGACCGCCGAGCCACGAACGACCAGCAGTGCTCCAGTAAGCGGCGGAACGTCATCAGCGTGTGAGAGGTCGAATACGACACGCTCCTCGTCCTGATAGAGCCCCTCGAGCAGTGCTTGATTGTTGGGTTCGTCCAGCATAATATTGATCGCGATGCTTGGGTCGCCGACGGTTACCACCCGTCCGTCACCGACATCTTCGATCGTCGCGACGGGATACGAGTCGAGTTCCGCGTCGGATTCTTCGAGATCGGAGTCCGGATCGTCGACGAGATACGCGAACTCACTCGTCGAGACCAGCACTGTCGCCCCGTCAGGGTGTACTACCGTCCCGTGGTTGAGCGTGAGCTGGTCGACGTCTTCGGTGATCGAGTGGTTCGCGACGTCGGTAGCAATCGGCATCGCCGGTCCGCGATCGTTATACTGTTCGTCCCGGATGAGTCGCCCATCCGTTCGGGCGTCCGCGCCGACGTCCGCGAGCAGGGCGTTTCCGCTCTGGCCGACATTCTCGAGGACGACGAGGGTCCCACCGTCGTCGACGAACCCCCGAACGTGCTCGGCGTCGTCGCCGTATTGTTCCTCCGGTGCAACGACGAACGCGACCGTGCCGTTTCGCTCGAGGTCGTCGTACCGCGTTGCGTCGCGGACGATCTCGTGTTCGGCGTTGGGATCCGTCGCGACCGAATCCCGGAACTCGCTCGTCCCATCCCACGCCGGGTTGTACGCGCCAAACGCCGCCGTCGACGTGGCACCGGCGACGGCGATTGCAACGATGAGGGCAATCGCGAGTCCCGCAAGCACCACTCGTGGCCAGTCGGGGTCACGCCCGTCACGGAACCACTCGATCGGATTCACGGCGTCTCCCTCCCCCCCGTTTCACGGCGATCGGGGGACGTCGATCGACGTCCGGTCACCACGGCAACACCTCCGGCGGTAAGATCTCGAGGATCCGTCTGACGACGATGACCGCGAAGCCGATCAGGCCGAGCAGGATCAGCCACATCAGCCGTCGTCGCCACGCTGGCGTCACGTTCACCGGTGCCGTCAACTCGGTGACAATCAACAGTCCGATCAGCGAGAGCACGAAAAATAACTCGTAGGAGAGCGATCCGAGAGCTGTCAACACGAGGACAGTCGCGAGCATCCAGGCTAGCTGCCCCCGGACGAACCGCATCCGTCGCCGGGTCGCCATTACTCGAGTGCGGGTCGTGGGGCGACGTAAAGCCTCTGACTTTCTCGAGCACCTTCGCACCACCGTTCGTCCGGCCTCACGCCGGACAGTGTTCGATACTTCTAGACCTGTAGAGCGGAAAGACTTTAATCAATACGAACAGAGTCGGGATCATGCAACCCCGCTACATTCGGATCGCGCTTGTCGCGGTCATCGTTTTCGCCGCCGTTGCGTTTGCCGCAACGTCACCGGCACTCTCGGGTTCGGATTACGACATTGACGCTGATGACTCGATCGACACGCCGGAACGGACCGTTGAGATCGAAGGAGACGAATTCGACGTCAGTGCGATTGGGGCGATTGAACCCGGTGAGGAGATCGATATTTCTGTCACGTCCACCCAAGACTACAGAATTTATCTATACAATACGGATTCTCAAGATGAGTTCAGCGAGAACTTCGACGCCGATGAGAGCCACGTTACAATCGGGACGGCCGACGATGAGCTCGATACGAGCAACTTAGATGCCGGTACCTACATGCTGACGCTGAATGCTAGAGACGACGGAAGACAGGCTGTCCAACCGCTGGTCATTCAGGGCTATGACCTCTCGCTCGATCATCCCGAAAGCGGGACGACGGACGAAGCGATAGAACTCACTGCAACGGCAGAACCAGAGACAGTGTCGGATCAACCGGATACCGTGGAGGTTGCGATATGGGATGGGGATAACGATGTGACGGACGTGACGTTGGATCACACTGGAGACACGAGCTACGAGGCAACTCTCGATCTCGGTAACCTCGACGAAGGCGACTACGAAGTGTACGCCGCAGTTCCTGCAGACGAGGAAGCCCAAGGGTATCCGACTGCTCTCGCTGTCGATACTGGTGAGGCACTTACTGTAACCGAAGCATCCGACGATGGAGAAAGCGACGATGGTGCTGGTGGTGGCGGTGGTGACGACGACACGGGGACCGATGACCAGCAAACCGACGATAGTGGGGATGGCGCCGACGATGAAGGGACCGACGATACTGATGACGTCGATGATGGAATGACTGACGAACAGGACGATGAAGCCGGTAACGGAGAGGGCGATGATGCTGATAGTGCTGACAATGGAGACGAATCAGATGCCGATGATACTGATGGAGGTGCTGACGACACCGACGATGAGGTGATCGAACCGGGTGACGACGATGACAGAGATGATGACGAACCGTCTGACGGAGATCAGGATACGCTCGGGATCCCAGGACTATCACTACTTGTGGTTGTGGTGAGTTTCGCTTTGTCAGGCTATTTACTCGCACACCGGGACTGATCCAAAAACAGTCGGGATCATTACCTCATTCATCTGTCTAGTTCGCATCTTCGAAATTATTAACTACCCTGAATTAGACTGGTCAGTGTATGACCACTACGAAACGGTTCTCTCTCGTGACTTTCCTGGTCGCGGTTATGATTCTCGCACCGATTGCGGGAGTCATCGGGATGGGTGGCATCGGGGTCGCGGTTGCTAACGAAGAACCGCCAGAAGAAGAATTAGTAGACGTGACAGTTGATGGTGAAGATGTCACGATCTGGGACCGGTCGGTCCTTCCGTTACGGGCTGACACAGAAGACGGTGCCGTCACCGTCGACAACCTGTGGCTCGATGTTATCACGGCGGATGGAGAACGTGAGTCGGCAAACCGAGGTTCACTCGCTGTTTTCCAAGCTGGTGAGTCAGTAACGCTTACATTCGATGGCGAGGGTACCGCCGCGAACACGGACCATTATGCTGAGGAGGACGTGCAGGTACTCACCGGACAGGTTGACGAATCGATTGACGACCTGAGTGACGTCCCAACAAGCGGGGATGAGCTGATGGATGCGCTTTCCGAGGACGAACTTGACGATCTTAACGAGAACGTCGAATTTAACGATCCAGACGAGAGGGAGATAGAGAAAGACGGAACACTCGACTACGACTACCAGCCTGAATCCGGTATTCATCTCGCAGTTATCGCCACTGGGGACGACTCGCTCGACGTTGATGATGGCGATCTCGAGATAAGTGACGAAACGACGATCATCGGTACCGAAAGCCTCGTCGCTCACGAGGATTTCTCTGAAGTGAATGTCGGAACGGAAGCCGAACCCGGTGATGACATCACGTTTGACGTCAATGCCGACGAACTTCAGGGGGACGTCACACACTCCGTCGTCCTCTACGATGAAGATGCGTTCACTGGAAGCGAGATGAATATCAAGGCAGAGGAGGATCTAAGCAGTGACTTCTCATCCGAAGACGTAACGGTCCAACACGAGATCGAGTCGATAAATGGCGTTCAGAACGTCGAAGACGGCATAGAGGTTCTTGGTATCGAACTCGGCGAGCAGAGCCACACTGGCGTGACGGAACTTGCTGACATCGTCGGGTTCCTCGCAAGTGAAATCGACACTGACGAACCCGGAACCGAAGTAATCGGTGACGAGATCGAACTCGACACCTCGACAACTGTCGTTGACGACGTCGATCCGGATACCGAAATCACGGTCGAGACCCTTGAGGGCTGGAATGAAGGTGACTACCGGTGGGTTCACGTTGCTACCGGCTCCTCGAGCGACGAGATCCAGACCAACACTGGCGTCATGATGGTTGAGGACGAAGATCGAGACCCACCGCGACGACCAAGTGGTGGTGGAACTGGTGGTTCACCAACTGCCGTGTTCACGGCTGAGACTGATGCGCCTGCAGAGGTCGAAGTTGATGAGGACGCCCAACTCGACGTGACGATCTCGAACATTGGAACCGCGTCTGGGACGACCGACTACGAGGTCGTCATCGACGGTCAGACCGTCGATCAAGACGAGATCGAACTCGAAGTCGACGAAACAGTGACCAGGCACTATGACTTCGACACTACGGAAGCCGGCGATATCGACTGGTCAGTGACCGTCGACGCTGACGACGCTTCCGGCACCCTGACGGTTGTCGAAGACGATCCCGATCCGCCTGTGGACGATGACGTCGACGACGTTGACGATGACGTCGACGACGTTGACGATGACGTCGACGACGTTGACGACGAAGTCGACGATGACGACATCATTCCCGGCTTTGGTGTCGTGCTCGCCCTGATCGCAGTGCTGGCGGGTGCGGCGATTGCCATTCGCCGAGCTGACGGCTGACTCACCTCGAGGCCAACCCTCTCGAACAGCGGTTCGTTTTTGTCGCTACGAGTCTTGCTTTCCCGGCCGGAGTAGGAGTGACCGTACACTCGAGCGAGCCATCGACCAGTGATTTCTTGGTCGTGTCGCACACTACTTTCGAGGATCATTCTCGATAGGGAAGCGGATCCCGCCGATTTGGCGGGATATGCGCTCGTTTATCTAGAGTAGAGTCGTTTTTCAATGTCGTGGAGACGGAGACACTAGCGTTGTTTGAGCATCTCTCCTTCGAGTTTCTCGAAGAGTTCAACGTGTTCGCCCCGGCGTAATGACCGAGATAACTTTTAAAAGTTAAGAAAGTCCTTTACCCACTTCTTTGCGAAACTAATCCATTGTGTCATTTATTCGGATACGTCTTTGACGAGATCGTGGAACTCGTCTTCGTCCTGAACGATGATCGGTGACATTGTCCACTTCAGATGCTTCCAGACCTGTTCGGTTGGGTTAAGGTTCGGCAATCCGGACGGAAGAAACACGAGATCGATCCCAAGTTGATGGGGGCGTCTGCGCGTGTATTCTCAGACGTGTGACCCGTGCTTGTCCAAGACGAGCAGAATCCGCTTGCCGGGATTCTGCTTGCGGATCCTCTCTAACACCCCGCAATCCGTTCTTTCTTCTCATCCTCCGTCCATTTCGCCAGACTCTCACCGTTGGGTGCTCGCACCCAACTGCAGAATACTCGGTCTTCATCAATGGCCGTTCCACGTACGGATCATCAACGTACCAGACACGTCTCGAATTATCGTACGGCTGTGGCTGTGACGCATTAAGACCCGGTACGGATGGAGCCTCTTTGACCGGGCCGCAAGACAGTCAAGCCGATGCTGAAACCTAGCAGATGACACCTGGAACGTACGCGTCTTGAAACCAACAGGCCGCAACGCTGGGCCTGAAATCCCATGATGGGATTCCTCCGCATTCACGCGGAGGGGGAAATCAATCCGCCCACCGATCACCAGTGGCCACCGGCCGCCCCTCCCAGTCGGCGGCCTCCGGAATTGTGTCTCCTTGGTAGGGGTTTCAGAAATCCAAGCCGTCGTAGCTGGTGTTCATCTTCAGCCTTACGATGTAGCTCGCCGATTTATTTTACAGGAATTTGAGACTTTATGTCTTTCCGACGACCGTTTTCCATTGTCTTACACGAGCGATAACTTACAAAAGATTCCTCCTTCTATTAGCTCGATCCTGGCTCTCGCCGCGTCGAGGTATCTCCAGAGGCGATCTCACACTGTATCTCAGAGCGTTCAACTCCGGCGTCGTGTCTATCGAAAATCGGGAAATGCTCAAAACCAGCTCTGCGCTCTGAGTCGCCAATAATCTGGTCGTGTCCCAAACTCGTCTAGAGTCGTAACTGACTCCTGTGGAAACAGGGTCACCTCTGGTACCTACCCCGAAGTGACCCATGCACGCCACAATCGACGCGCAAGTCACGGTTAGCATCGACTTAGACAAAACGCTACCGCTTGCCACTCTCGCTGAATCTCTCACAGAGCTTCACCTCGAGGCGACGATCCTCGAGGAGCTTGTCAAAAGCCTCGACGAGCGCCTCGTCGAGGCGTACTGTGGGGAGAAACACGCGCGCGGAAACGGCGATCGCCGTTTCCAGCGCGCCGGAACCACAACACGAACAGCTGTGACAACCGCAGGAGAGCACGAATTTTCCCTTCATCACGTCAAAGACACCGCTGCCACCGGTGACGATCCTACCTACTTCCGCCCTCTCGAAGATCTCATCAAATTCGACGGGCAGCGCATCTATCAAGAGGATATTTCGCTCCAGAGTACCGAACTCGCTACGTCGCTCAGCTTTCGTGATGCCGTTGCCCACGGCGACGGCTTCACTCCGATGCCTTCGAGAACCACGATCAACCGCCGAGTCCGTGAGTACGGCAGCAAACTCGGTGACTTCGTTCGTGATCGGCTTCCTGGGACGAATGCAGACACTGTCGTTCCTGACGGAACGAAGTGTCATAGCCAGGACGATCACTGCACGTACCACGACGTCAACGTCACTCTCGGACAGATCACCGAAGACAACGCGGAAACCACGCTCTTAGACGTCAATGTCAACGAACCGTGGGACGATACAGCAGAAGATCTCGAAGAGAACGAGGCGATCACTGACGACGCGACGGTCGTCAGTGACGCCGAGGAATCCCTCGTCGACGCCTTCGAGACCAGCTATCGATCTCATCAGCTCGATCTCGTTCATGTCGGTCGAACGCTTGGATACAAGCTGTGGAAGGACGGTACCTTTTCGCTCGAAACGCGGAAAGCGATCGCCTCAGACGTCACAAACGACTTGTTCCATCTGAAAAACTCGGTTGCGCTCCATGCATCGAGGAATGAGCGTTTGGCGATCCGCGAGCGGATCGACCAAACGCTCGAGAACCTCACGAAGGAGGCGTGGCGCTTAGAGCAACAGGACTCTCCAAAAGCAGCGGCGTACCTCCGAAAATGGGCACAAGCAACCGTCACATTCGCCGAACTCGCACTCGAGGGACAAGAGGTTCTGTGGACATCGAACGTGGTTGAACGAGCCATGGGCGAAATCTCGAAGCGGTGTAAAAACCAGTGGATGAGATGGACAGAGTCCGGCTTAGAATCGCTCCTCTGGCTCAATCTCGTGAGATATGCCGATTCCGAGCAGTTCGCGGCGTTCGCCGACGAACTGCTCGAGCGTTCAGCCAAAACAGCCATGACATTGGAGGTGTCAGTTGACGCTACCAGAGGCGAACTCTAGACGAGTTTGTGACGGGACCAATAATCTACGTCACAAGAACGCTCTCAATAGCTGCCTTAGTTGATCACCGACTCACTGCGGCAGCGCAGACAGTGGAGAACCTTCGTGCCAGCGAATCTGTTGGAGTAGGTTCGCAGCACTCGCCCCCGAGCGAAGCAACTCAACTGGGAACATTGCATCCGGGTGATACTCACACGTCACCCCCTTGCCCGCTACACTTTCACAGCGCCAGATCCCTCCGACCCACGATCGGCTTCGGAAGAGCGTCCCCACTATAGCACAACTGAATCAACGAAATCGTGGCTTACAGCCTTCGCCGCTCTCCACAATGCGACGATCTAATGTTGATACCCCTTGAAATATCCGTCCCCGGCATGGAGTGATCCGACCGGATAGCCGACCCTCAATGGTTTGGGTTCGTATATTCGAGAGCTATCCTCTCAGCTCAGAGTTACACACATACGTCTGTAATCCCACTGCTGCAGCGCGAATTTGGAACGGACGACTCGCAACGGTCGTAACTGCGTGACGACGGATCTGAGAATCGACTGTATTCCGAAATTGCCCGAACCGAGCACGGTCCATCGCTGGTTCGATCTGGGCCGGTCAAGAGTAGTTGACGTTGACCTGGATAATATTGGCGAACTCCATCACCGCGTTCTGTATCTCCTGTCTGTAGCTCTCTTCTTTGGCCCGTGCCGTCGGGATACAGATACTCAACGCCGAAATACGATCGGACTGGCGGTTGTGAATCGGAGCACCGACACAGTAGAGGTCCTCGATTAGCTCCGACGTGTCGGTAGCGACCCCGGTCTCGCGAATCTCCTCAATTTCCGTTAGAAGGGTCTCACGGTCAGTGATCGTATTCGGCGTCATCTGCGGGAGGCCGTATCGGTCGAGAACAGCCGCAACTTCTTCGTCCCGCATAGCCGCTAGCATGGCTTTCCCGGGGGCGGTCGCGTGCATGTACATTTCGATACCGGGATAAGACCGGAAGGAAACGGAGTTTTCACCTTCCTCAACGTGTACCAGTACACATCGACCTCGCTCTTCTACGATGAGGCTAATGTGCTCGTCGGTCTTCGCCGCCAGGTCTTGCATGACCTCTTCGCCCTTTACGAACTCGTCGATTCGTCTCTTCTGGGCTTCGCCATACTTCAGGAACCGCAAGCTCGGTTGGTACATCTGGTTGATCCGCGTAACCATCCCCACCGTCTCGAGACTCTGGAGGTAATCGTGTGCGGTGCTGATGGGAACGTCGAGTTCCTCGGCTACCTGGGTCGCGGTCGCACCGTCGAGCGCGTCGAGTGTCCTGACGACATCCACGGTTTTTTCGACTGCACTGATTCGGACATCTGATGCCATGTTTCTACCAATGAATCGAACGACTAATAGCGTTCCGACAATACCCGATCCAAAATCCCTGTCAGAAGCATCGATCCGGTTGAAGGTAACGAACGGGACACTCGTTCGTTCGGCGTGATCGAGTAACGGCCAGCAATTCACTGCGGCGATATACGGGTCGACACCGCCACTCGAAAGTTTGTTTCTACCCAACTTTCCCATCATTATTTCCGCCGGCGACTGGTCATACTGTCGTACGCCCTGGTATGTTTGGTGTCCAGTGGCTCCTGCTGACTTCGGTTCCGGTCGTCGACGTACGCCGAATCCGGCTGTTCGGACATTGTCCTAACCGATCGAGCGGTCGTTCGGATCGACGGTTTCCAACCCAGCCACAAGAGCCAGTTCCGTGCGGAATGGTGATGGTTCTCCCATCCGTTTTGGGAGTCTCGACACATCCGTCAGAAGCTTATTATGTATATTCGGGTAATTTCGGAACGGGGGTCGGCAAAGCCTATTCGACCGTTCAGTATCGACGCCGCGCTGAAACCGTTCACCGGAGATCGGATCGAACCTGATCGGCCGTGATAGAACGATCGCCGGCACCAGCACAAGGTTTATTTCGACATGCCTCAAATTAGCTACCGTTCATGGGAACCAGCACAGATGATACTGTGGATCCCGAGGAAGCCCTAAAGTCGAAACTTGACGAGGGCCACATGATCGAGGATCCATCCGAGGCAACCGAGGTGTACCGAAAGGTGCTGACCGAGACGACGAACATTGCAGGTGACCTCGAGATGATGTCGTTCGTCATCTACTATCCGGCACTCTTGCAGGCACCCTCTATCGAGACGAAGATCCAGGCCGCCCAAGCTATCCATGACGAACTCGGACACGCAGTGTTGCAGTACGCCGTCGTCGAAGACTTCGGTGGCGACACGCAGGAACTCATCATGGACCGTGATCCCGAGGAATGGAAGACGTTTTTCATGACTGAATGGGCCAACGAGAGCTGGTACGAGTTCGCCGTGGCGCAGGCGCTTGGCGACCGTGCTGGCCGGATGACAACGGTCGATCTCGAAGAACATTGCTCGTATGCACCGTACTCCCGTTCGCTGCAGAAGGTCAACTTCGAACAGCAGTGGCACGTGAAAAACGGCGAACGAAACATGCGAAAACTCGTGGAGAGCGGAGAAGAGCACAAAGAGCGCATCCAGGAAGTGGTAGACTTTTTCTTCCCACTGGCCGCCGAGTGGTTCGGGACGACCGACGACAAGAAAAAGCGCTGGACGCAGTTGGACTACCACATCCGTGGCCACACCAACGACGAGATGCGCCAGAAGTGGCTCGCAGAAGTCGTGCCCATGTTGGAAGACATGGGTCTCGAGGTTCCCGCCCACTACGACGAGGATGCCGACGAGTACGTCCTCGAGTACGAGTATCCCGTCCTCTACGACTACGAACGGGGCGAATGGGACCTCGAGAACCACGCCACCTGGGAGGAGAAGTTCGAACAGTGGCGCCAGGGTGGCCCCGACAAGATAGGCGGGATCAGCCGACTCCAGGAGGAAGTCTGGGGAGAAGACCTCTGGCAGGCCAATGATGAGTGGGTGAGACAGTATCTGGGGGCTTGAGATGAGTGCAACTGACCACAGCTCGGCGACCGAACAGGCCATCGTCGACGCGTTGGAATCCGTAGAGGACCCTCACGTTCCGGTCAGCCTCCGGGAAATGGGAATGCTCGGCGACGTCGAGTTCGAAGACGGTCTCGCCTCAGTCGACATCGTCTTTCCCTGTTTGGGCTGTCCAGCCTACCAGATGATCATTGAAGACGTCGAGAATGCCCTCGAGACTGTCGACGGCGTGTCCGACACGGACGTCGGCGTCACCTGGGCAGAGTCCTGGTCGAAAGACCGTATGACTAAGAACGCACGAGAACGAATGCAGGACATCGGTATTCAACTGTAACACCAACAATGACGAAACAAGATTACGGCGCTCGGACGCGACGCACCTACGACGTCTTCGCCCGAGCCACTCACGACGAAAAACTCACCCGGTTGGGACGAGTCGATGCACCGAACGAGACGCTGGCGCGAGTTCGCGCTGTCACCGTCTACAACAGCAAAGACTGGCTCGAGATGCTGCTTTACCCGGCCGATACGGCCCTTGAGGTTAACACGGACGGGCAATCCCGTGACCTCTTGATGGCCTGATATCTATGACCTCACCAGACGAACTCTCTGACGACGCGCTCGAAACGCTCACCGACGAGTTGCTTTGTATCGCTGATACGAAGCGAGTACTCGGCAACTGGCACATCCTAGTCCTTCCCAATGGTCGGTCCATCACCGACTTCAACGCGATCAGTGCTCTCACACAGGAGGAACTCGGTCACACTCGATCGCTGTACCAGTTACTCGAGGACAGCGACACCGGTCTCGACGCCCACCAGCTGGACGTCGGCAGAGATACAGACGAGATCCGATACGCGAAAACGCTCACCGAACCACCGCAGTCCTGGGTGGACTACATCGTAACGAGCTATCTGGTCGAACACGCCGTCTGGAATCTCTTGCGTACCTTCGAGGATTCGGCCTTCGCGGAACTGGCCGGCCTCGTCCAGAAGATCGGCGAGGAAGAGCGCTACCACCAGATGTACGCTGAAGGATGGCTGGAAGTCCTCGTCGAGGAGGAATCCGAAGAGGTAACCCAACGGTTCGCGGAACGGCTTCCAGCGATGTATCAGTGGCTGCTCACCGGCGACAGCGGCCCACTCGTCGACGCCGGAGTGCGTACGGCTGACGTCGCCGACGCCCGCGAGGCCTTCAAGTCGTCCGTTACGCCGTTTCTGGCCAACCAGGGTGTAGACGTTTCCGGTTTGCTGACAGACATCGAAGTGCCCGACAGCTGGGACGCGAGTTCCCGGCGGCCAGGCCACGAGGAACCGACCGGTCGCCTCCAGCAGCTCCTGGCGACGGAGAACACCGAGATCGCGAGGGCCATCCAGTGACGTCGGAGACGGACATCTTCGCCCGGAACCTCGACGAGATCGAGTGTCCGTTCTGTGGGTGCCCGGATACCGAGCTAACCGCTCCGTTCGGCGCCAGCCTCTCGGACGAGACGTTTCGCTGTCGGGGCTGTAACTCCGTGTTCAACTGGCTGAAATGGGACGGCGACCGCCCCGAGGACTAACCCGGTCGGCACTTCCTCGGCCGTCGGTCGCTCGCCTATTCGCTGTTCGCTGTCAACCACGACCTGAACAGTACAGCGAGCCGCCCGACCGCCGTGGTCAGAGCGGATAGCGCCGGGGCTGGCGCTGGACGGAGATCCACTTGCTCTCGGTTAGTACCTCGATGAACTGTTCGCCGTGGAACTTTCCGAGACCGGAGGCTTTCGTGCCGCCGAAGGGGATATGCGGTTCTTCGTTGATGGGCTGATCGTTGATGTGGACGCTGCCCGCCTCGATATCCGCTGCGATAGCCTCCGCCTGAGCCAGGTCGGTCGACTGGACCGCTGCGGCGAGGCCGTACTCGGTATCGTTGGCCAGTTCCACCGCCTCTGAATCGTTGCTGTAGGGAACGATCGGTGCCACTGGACCGAAGTGTTCCGTACAGGCTGCTGCCGTGTCGTTCGTCGCATCCGAAAGGACGGTCGGGGCGATGAACCGACCCTCTCTGGCTCCACCTGTCTCGAGCGTAGCACCGCCGTTGATGGATTTTTTGATGAGCGTGGCGATCTCTTCGTACTGCTTGTCGGTAATGACTGGGCCGATATCAGTTTCGCGCTCGAGCGGATCCCCGACTACGAGCTCACTAGCTCGATCGGCCAGCCGACCGACGTACTCATCGTAGACGTCCTCATGGACGAGATGACGGTTGATAGAGATACAGACCTGTCCTTGGTGGAGAAAGGAGCCATAGACGCCGGCGTCGATAGCCGCATCGAGGTCCGCGTGTTCGGTGACGACGTAGGGGTTGTTTCCACCCAGTTCCATGACCGGTGTCGCGAGGTGTCCCGCTGTAGTCGACGCCACGTGCTTGCCGACGTCGGTCGACCCGGTGAACGCGACGACCGAGGCGTCGGGATGAGCAGCCAGACGGTCTCCAACGGTCGAGCCGGGGCCGGTGACGACGTTCAGCAGACCATCCGGGAGGCCGGTCTCCTCGAAGATACGGGCCAACAGCAGACCGCCGGTGATAGCCGTCGGGGAAGCGGGTTTGAGCACTACGGCATTGCCCAGTGCAAGTGCGGGTGCGACGGCGCGCATCGAAAGGTGGAGCGGAAAATTCCAGGGAGAGATGACGCCTACGACGCCGGCCGGCTCGCGGACGACGCGGTTTTCCTTGCCGGGAATGAGCGACTCTTCTGTCGAGCCCTTCACCTGAAACGGCAAGCCTCTGGACTCTTTCATCATCCCTTTTGCCGTCGTAAGTTCGATCTGGGCCTTCAGGCTTGTCGCTCCCGACTCGACGGTTAAGAGTTCTTTCGCGGCCGCCCAATACTTGTCGAGAATGTCGATCGCATCGTCGATTATCGCGGAGCGCTCCTGGGGCGACCGCTCGGCCCAATCGTTCTGTGCGGCCGCTGCCGCCTCGAACGCCCGGTCGACGTCTGCTGCCGTTCCGATCACGACGTCGGTTAGTTTCTCGTCGGTGGTGGGGTTTAGGACGGGTTCAGTCTCACGGTCAACCGGCGTCTCCCAGGTCCCGTCAAAGTACAGTGTCGTCCAGCCCGTCTCCGGGGTGAGGTCGTTGCTGGAGATCTCGTAGCCGCTCGAGGGAAGGTCAACCTCTGGCATGACAACCTACTCGTTTCCGGGGCACGAGTAAATATCTATTGGGCTGCCACACGAATCGTGACGCCGGAGCGTGACTAACCGGAACACCCGCGGGAACGTGCGTCGGACCGACGCTCGCGGAGCCTTGCCGTAGCCTTGCCGTATACGGCAGGAGGATATCACGCCCCGATGGCGTTGTTGGGGAGCGTCGACGAGAACGACTTCGGTCCCGGGTTGCTGGGTTCCCTACGGGCGGCTGGTATCCTCGTCACTACCGACCGTCATCACAACCTCTCGAGGTTGTGGTCGACGTTCGAATTGTCACTAGCTGTACTCACGGTCGTAGTCCGGTTTCTCGGCAGTTCCGAACGCGTCAACGGCAGCGTGATGTTCCGGATCGTTCACACAGTTCCACTGATATTCGATAGCTCGCTCGCTGTAGTCTTCGAACGATCGCTGGGGATCGATAAGCTGTTTCGTCTGCTGAACAGCAAGGCGGGGTAAATCGCGAATGTCTTCGGCCATTGCCGTCGCCGCTGCTACCGTGTCCTCAGCGACGTCGACGACTAAGCCCATTTCTTCGGCGGCCTCCGCGTCGATGTCTTTACCGGTCAGCAGGTACTCGCGAGCTTTCGATTCGCCAACTAGACGCGGCAGGAGCCAGCCGCCGCCGTCGCCGGGGATGAGGCCTACGCGGACGAATCCCTCGCGGAAAAACGCCGACGGTGCGACGTACCGCATATCGCAGGCAAGCGCGAAGTCACACCCCGCACCCACCGCCGGTCCGTTTACCGCGGCGACGCTCGGCGTCGGGATAGTCCGAAGCTGTCGGACGACGTTCTGGACGCCCCAGAGAAAGCCCGCGTACTCCTCTTTGCTCATCTCGTCCCAGTCGGGCATGCTGTCGACGTCTGCGCCGGTACAGAAGCCGTCGCCGGCTCCGGTCAACACGATGGCGTAGACGCCGTCGTCCTCGTCAGCAGTTCGGATCGCCTCGTTGAGTTCAGCCACCGTGTTCGCCGTGAAGGCGTTGTACTTTTCGGGCCGATCGATGGTAATAGTCGCAATTCCTTCTCTCGTCTCGTAGTTGATATCGTCGTACATCCGTCTGTCGTCTCCGCTCGAAGATTAGTCGCAGCCGGCCTAAAGGTTTCGTGGAGTCACGTCATTGGTGCTCGTCCGCTCCCGTCGGGAAGTCAGGCGATTCACCGTCTCGAAAGGCCCGCACGCCGGCTTCGTGGTCGGGGAGGTGCTGGGTCAATCCCTCGAGCATCAGCCCCTCGCGGAGAGCCAGGGTCGTTCCCATCTCGATCCACTTGTTTAACGCGACCTTCGTGTACCGAATAGCCGGCTGCGAACCGTCGAGCAACTCCTCAACGAAGCTGTCGACTCGCTCGTCCAGCAGATTCGGTGGCACCGCATGATTGACCAGACCCAACTCCACAGCCTCGTCGGCGTCGACAGCTCGTCCAGTCATCATGAGTTCTTTCGCCGTATGAATATCCGTCAACAGTGGCCAGATCGCCGCGCCGCCGTCACCCGCGGCGAGGCCGACGGCGACGTGAGTGTCACCAAGTGCAGCGTCCTCGCTCATGAAGACGACATCGGCGTACAGAGCCAGCGTCGCGCCGAGACCCATCGCGTCGCCCTGAACCTTCGCAATCAGTGGCTTTCGTAGATCGAGGATAGCCTTCACGATGGCCTCTCCTTCGTGAAGAACCGTCCGGAACTGCTCCGAGTCGGCCAGACAATCGGCCATCCAGTCGATGTCGCCGCCAGCCGAGAATGCGTCGCCAGTGCCTGTCAGGACCACTACATCACCCTCGCGGTTGGCGACGTCACGGAAGACTCGTGAGAGCTCCGCATGCATATCGCCGTCGACGGCGTTGAGTGTTGCAGGTCGGTCAAGTGCAACTCGGATGACGCGCCCATCACTGTCTACGTTGAGATGTTTGTAATCGGACTTCACACCGTACTGTGACGGGGTAGTCGGCAAATAGCTTTCGAGGACTGTCAATGATCGTGTGTGACTCGCTAACCAGAAACTATAAGATTCTTCATCAGCGTTTATCCTCCGGGGTACGCTAATCCATGCACACACGACGCCTCGTAACCAACGGTGTCTATCTCGTACTGGTAGCAGTCTTCCTGTTTCCGGGAAGCATCGCCGCGCAGAACATCCAGGTGGAGATCCTCGGTTGGCCATTTTTCGCCTTCTGGACGGTAATCCTGGGGCCGATGGCTTTCGTGGCTTTCTACCTCGTCGCACCATTGTTTGAACGGCGAATCGATCCCCCGTCACTCACTTCGGAGGGAAGATAAATGGCATTTAACGAGATTCTCTCAACCGGGATAATTCTGTTGTACCTGATAATCAGCGTCGGCGTCGGGCTCGTCGCCTGGCGAATTCAGCCTTCGACGAGTCTCGAAGACTACTCGCTCGCGAACCGATCGATTCACTGGTTCACGGGCTTTTTCTCGATGCTTGCCAGCCAGATTAGCGCGCTGGCGATGCTGGGATTTGCGGCCTTTTACTTCCTTCAGGGGATGGCGGCCTATCTCGCCATCGTGACAAGTATCGTCGTCTCGGTGGCGGGTGCGTTCCGATTCATCGGGCCGAAAGTCTGGAAGATTGGCCGCCAGACTGGCCAGGTAACGCCCAGCGACACACTTCGAGAGTACTTCGATAGCCCGACGCTTGGTTACGTCGTCGCTGCAGGGATGATTCTCGGGCTAGTCCCTTACCTCCAGCTCCAGTTTATGGGTCTCGGCATCGTCCTAGATCTCGGGACGGGTGGGCTCATCTCCCAGCAGGTTGGTGTCATCGTCATCGCTACTGCCATCGTGATCTATACCTGGCTCGGCGGGATGAAGTCAGTCACCTGGGTCGACACGATGCAAGGAATCATGCTCTTTCTCGGCTCGTTCGTGGCCGGACTCTTCCTGGTGCTCACGCTCGGCGGCGGATTCGAGCCGACGTTCAACAATATCCTAGAGGCCCAGCCCGCTTTCCTCGAACCCATCGCACCGGAGCCACCCTACAATAATTGGGTGACGGTTCTCAGCTTCGGTCTCATCGCGATGCTAGGACTCGGACTGGCTCCGCATATGTGGATCCGGCTCCACTACTTCGAGGAGGGACGCTCACTGGAGCGCCTTCCTGGCGTCTATTCGCTGGTATTCTGGTTGACACAAGTCGGCGTCTTCTCTGCCGTTCTCGCGGGCGTCCTTTTGCTACCGGACGCACCACCGGACCAGTACATCCCGCTGCTCTATCGTGAGTACTTCCCGACGCCGGTGTTCGCACTCATCATGTCGGCTATTCTCGCCGCAGTCATGTCAAGCGCGAGCAGCATGTGTCACGCCATCGGCATCATTGGGAGCCGCGACATCACGAAACAGATCCGACCCGAGTGGAGCGAGGACAGTCACCTGCTCGCTGCTCGAGTCATCACACTGGTCGCCGTAGTCGCTGCAGTCATCCTGACGTTCCTGGGCGTCGATTTCATCCTCACCAGCGGGGCAGCCGCCGGCGCGCTCATCGTTTCAATCACCGTCCCCCAGCTCATATCCGCCGTCTACACAGCTGAGTGGCCGACTCGAGAAGGGGCTGTCTTAGCCGCCATTGCCGGCGGCACGGTGTCGTTAGCCGGCACCGTCGGTTTCTTCAACGACCCGATGGGCTTTTACCCCGGCACGTTCGGTTTCGTCGTCAACGTCGTCGTCTTCGTCGGCGTCAGCCTCGTCACCTCGGGAACGCCCGACGAGTCCCGCATCAGCGACTGGCGGAACCTGCTCGAGCAATCCTACACCGACTTGGACGCAGAGTACCGCAACCAGACGCCGACAGAGGTGACCGCGGACGCCAGCGACGACGACTAAACACTGCAGTTCGTCACAACTGATTTTCTCACTACACCAGTAAGTTAATACCCGTTCCCGTCGTTCAGCCGATATGGAGCGGATAGCCGTCGACGACGTAGAGATATTCATGAGCGCAGCTAGCGAGTGCCGGCCCCTGTCACGAGCACTCGAGACCACCGATGTCGCCATCAATCACTACGTCGTGGAACCGGGCGAGGCTTTCTCGGCCGGCTTTCACACCCACGACGATCAGGAGGAAATCTTTTACATTATACGCGGTGAGGCGACCTTCGACACCGAAGAGGGTACCGTGACGCTCGGACCCGACGAGGCCATCCGTTTTAGCCCAGGAGACTTCCAGCACGGGTACAACGAAGGCGACGAGCCTGTCCAAGCGCTCGCACTCGGCGCACCCCGAGAAACTGAGACAGGCTACATCCTCTGTGAAACCTGCGACGATATCGGGGAGATCGAGATGAATATGACCGAGACGCGTGATGCCATCGTCGTCTCCTGTAGCAATTGCGGCACAGCGATCGATCGGTTCGATTAGGCAAACCGCACCGATTCAAGCTACTCCAGAATACGCTCGAGGAGCTTCGACTTCTGGACTTTCATTCCTGCAGAACGAGGGAACTCTTCCATGAATCGCACACCTTTCGGGCACTCGTATCCCGCGAGGTCACGACGCTCGTCGGCCCACGCCAGAAGTTCGTCTTCGGATAAGCTCGAGGCCGCTGCCGGCACGATGCAAGCGACGACGCGTTCGCCCCAGCGATCGTCCGGAACGCCGACGACGGCTACCTCCGCAACGTCTTCGTGCTCGCTCAACACGTTCTCAACGTGGACGTCGGAGACGTTCTCGCCGCCGGTGTTGATGATGTGTTTCTTTCGTCCCTCTGGCCAGAACAATCCATCTTCGCCAATATAACCGGCGTCGCCGGTGTAGTACCAACCGTCCTGGAAACTCTTCTCGTTCTCTTCAGGCAGACCCAGGTACTTGTCCATGAGAAACGGTGATTTCACGATGAGTTCGCCCGTTACGCCTCGATCAACCTCATCTGTGGGGGCGCCACCGAATTCGACGACACGGATCTCGGCGTTGGGGAAGGCAGTGCCCGGAGATTCGGCGGTGTCCGGGCGGATCGTCACGTCGTTCGTGAGGATATTGAACCCCTCCGAAGAGCCCAGCCAGTTGCCGAAGTAGTCCGGGTCGAAAGCCTCGAGCACCTCGCGAGCTAACCGCGGCGAGACGGCCGCGGCCATCGTCATGATGGTCTGAACCGACCCGACGTCGTAGCGTTCGGGTTCGACCTCGAGCAAACTTTTCCACATCGTCGGCACCGCGAAGGTGTGGCTAATGGCTTCTTCTTCGATGATCCGCAAGACCTGCGTTGGATCGAAGTCAGCGAGTGTCACCGTGGTGCCGCCGTAGAGCAGCGTCGGTATCCCTTGTTCCCACGCGCCGGCGATGTGAGCCTGGGGCGCCACGACGAGCGTTCGGGCACGGTCGGTGATGCGCGTCTCGCACATCGTGACATAGGTGTGCTCCATTAGGGGACCGACCTGGTGAAGACAGCCCTTGGGTAGTCCAGTCGTCCCGGATGTGTATATGAGATAGCAGTGGTCCTCAGGCGCTACGTCGACGGAGTCCGGTTCTTCACCGGCGTGAGCGTCGACGTGATCCCAATACGACTCGGCGTAGTCCGGAACGTCCTCGCCGGTGTAGAGGAACGTCTTCACCGTGTCGAGATCCTTGTGGAGACGATCTACCTTGTCGCGGTTAGCTGGATCGAACACCAGCACCTCCGCTTTGGAGTCGGTTACGATGTGCTCGATACCGTCGAGTGATTGACGGTAGTTCACCGTGTTCACGATAGCGCCGATGCGACTCGCAACGAGGATCGAACTGGTAATCTCGACACCGTTCGTCAGAAGCGTCGCGAATGTGTCCTGATGACCGACACCCTGTGCCTGTAAGACGGCACCCAGCGCCTTCGCGTGCGATTCGAGTTCGGTGTAGGTGTATCGTAGCCCACGGCTGCCGTCGACCAGCGCCTCCTTGTCCGGCGTGGTCGCGACTGTACGCTGGAACATTGTCCACGGAGTGCTCGTTACCATCGTGCGTAGTGAGGCAACTACTCTCACTTAGGCCTTCCGAGAAATCGAGGGAGGCGACCGGTCAAGAGCTAGTCCTGAACGACGAGCACGGGAACCGTTGCCGTCCGAACCGTCTTCTCCGTGACGCTACCCAGCAGTGTTCGTTCGAGACCGCTTCGGCCGCGCGTCCCCATGACTACGAGGTCTATCTCGTTCTCAGCCGCGTAATCGTTGATAGCCTCGTGAGGGACCCCCTCGACGACTTCGGAGGTGACCGGTATGCTGGCATCCTCGACGACAGCTGCCGTCTCGGCGGTCGTATCACTCGCTCGCTCTTTATATATCTCGATGAGTTGCTCCCGGTTGGCTTCCGGCGGGAACAACATCGTCTCGTCTGTGTTCACTACGCGGACGACGAAGACAGTCGCGTCGTTTCGAGTTGCTATTTCGACTGCTTCTTCCATAGCGGCTATACTACCCGCGCTCCCGTCTGTCGGAACGAGTATTCGATCGTAACTGCTCATCGTTTGACGATCGAATATTTCATCCGAGCATACAAATAGTTTCGCTCGAACACCGTGCATCGGATCGCATTCGACCCTTCACGCAGTCTCGCGTTGTTGGAGATATATGAGTACACCACGGATGTGCATCTTCATGGCTGCTCGTACCGCGGGCTGCTCAATGTCTTTGCCGTGTTTCTCGAGCTGGGCCTCAAGTACCGCTGCTTCGTCCCCGTGACGTTTCCACTCGGTCTCGATTTCGTCGACCCATCGCTCGACGATGTCGATATCCTCGGCCAGTTGCTCAGATGCGTCGTGTGACACTCCAAAGTGACAGTACAGAAGCGTTGCCGTCTCGTACTCTTGAAACCGCTCTAGGCTTTCGACCGTTTTCTCGAGATCGAAATTCGGCGGGGAGGCGTTCGGCATCGAGTGGCCGTGAATGTGTACGGCACCCTCGTCGATGAGAAATAAGGCATCGGCCGCCCGATCGTAGAGGCTGAAGTGGTGTGGTGCATGGCCATCCGCGGGGATCACGTCAACAACCGTATCGCCCAAGTCGATTTTATCTCCGTCTTCGACGGTTTCGATACGTCCTTCGGGCACGGTTCCGCTGGCATCGTAAGCTGAGGCCATCTCGCCGACGGCGGCATGAGAACTCTCAACGAGATCGGTCAGTTTCGCTTCGTCAGTGAGATAGGTGGCGGTGAGCGGGTGACAGAGAACGGTGGCATTTTTGCAGATCTCAACCAGTCGGCCAGCGCCACCGGCGTGGTCAAGGTGGAGGTGAGTAACGACGAGGTATTCGATGGTCGCTGGATCGACATCGAGAGTCGCCAGTGCGTCGAGGATCTCGTCTACGGTCGTCGCCGAGCCGGCGTCGATGAGCATTCTCTGTTCCCGATCGATGAAGAAGGAAGCACAGAAGCCGGATGTCTCGGCCAGCATCGTGTCGACGAGGTACACACCGTCTGCATTCGCTACGTCCCTAACTGGCATATCCAGGGGGAGGCCGAGACCATCCTTTAATCTGTCGACCCGAATGAGAGATCGATCCCGACAGGAACACTGTTAATGCCCGGCGGTGATACGCTGAGACAGATGTCATCAGATACCGTGGATCTCAGTCTGACAGACGGAGTCGCGTACATAACACTCTCTCGACCAGAGCGCAAAAACGCGCTCTCCGACGAGATGGCAGTCGGCGTCGTCAACACCATCGATCAAGCCGTCGAGAACGGCGCTCGATGCATCGTTGTTCGCGGCTCCGAGGGAGCCTTCTCGGCGGGCGGCGACCTCGAGAAGATGACCGAGCGCCTCGAAGGGGATCAGACCACCGCAGAGAAGGTCCGTTCACTCAGGGAGACGACCAACGCTGCAGTAGCGGCCGTCGCAACTTGCCGTCTCCCGACGATCGCGGCCGTCGACGGTCCTGCGGTTGGTGCGGGTGCGAACCTGGCTATCGCCTGTGATATCGTACTCGCCAGCGAGACAACCCGAATCGGCTTTGGCTTCCGGAACGTCGGCCTGACCGTCGACTCCGGCACCTCGGTGCTGTTGCCACGCATGGTTGGCGAACACGTCGCAAAGGAACTGGTATATACCGGGGAGCTGGTCGAGGCCGAACGCGCCGCCGAATTAGGTCTCGTAAACCACATCTATCCGAGCGACGAATTCAAATCTGAGGTCGAGTCGTTTGCAGCCACTATCGCAGAGGGACCGACCGCTGCCCTTGAATTCGCCAAGCACCGCATTGAGCGCGGCGGCGGTGAACCGCTCGAGCCGGCACTCAGAGACGAGGCGCTCGCCCAAGGCGTCGCCTTCGAGACCCGCGACCACGCCGAAGCCGTCCGTGCCCTCGAGGACGAGCAAGAACTCTCGTTTGAAGGGCACTGATTTCAGCGTTCTCACTGAGGTCAAGCGAAAACGCGCCGGTGAGAGCGGTGACGAGAGAAAGTTAAGGAGCTGCTCTGCGTAGATTTCACCGTCCGCTTGCTTTGCTTGCTTGGACACAACTCAGCAAGCGGACTTCTCAATTAACGAGTTTGTCAATAACCCCGACCTCAAGGGTCGGGGCTTGTCAGTGGACTCCCGTTCTGCCGCAACTAGGCGGAGGCGCTGAACTCGCCGTTCACGTTCAACGTCCCTGACTTCAGGGCTGATTGACAGCCAGCCCATCCACCGCGAGACTTCTGCCCACGATGGATATATCCGCAATACCGCACAGCAATGTTCTTCGCTGCGTTGTAATCCGCGTTCACCTCATACCCACATTTCTGACACACGAACGCCTTGTCGTTCCGATTGTCCTCGTGGGTAAACCCACAGCACGAGCACCGCTGCGAGGTGTACGCTGGACTCACGAAATCCACGAACAACTCGCGGTCTTCGACCTTGTACTCCGCGAGTTCCACGAACTTCGCGTAGGCCCACTGCTGGAATTTCGACCCGTTCGCAATGTTCTCACGGATGTGTTTCAGGTTTTCGAATATAATGCCGTCGGCGTTCACACGTTCGGCTTCTTCGAGCAACTCGTTCACGCGGTTGTGGAGCCAGTCCAGCGACCAATCTGAGAACCGACTCCCGATGGATTTGATGGTCAAGTGCGCCGAGCGCGTACCTGTCTGTTGGAGGTGACCTCGGCGTTTCTCGAATTTGTTGCGTTTGTGGGTGAGGTAGTCTGCACTACCGATGAATTTGCCCGTTGAGGTGACGGCGAACGCGCCAGTCACGTTCAGGTCAACGCCGAGAACCACTCCGTTCTCGGTACCCTCACCACGTGACGTGGCTTCTTGGTGTTCTTCGTCACTATCGGACTGTTTCACCGTGACGTGCAGGTAAAACTCGTCTGTGCCCTCGTCATACTGGAGCGTGGCGTGAGATGCGTCCCACTCGTCGCTCTCATAGTAGCGACTGAACGGCGTCTCTTCTCGTTTGTCTTCGGGTGGCAACACGTAGTCTGCTTTGAGTCTACCGTTAATCGTGGAGAGTGTCGCGTGGTCAGCGTTGAACGTTGCACTCCGCTTATCGTACACGACGCTCCACGACTCGAACACGGGTTGACTCGTCTTCTTGCCCTTCTTCAGCTTGTCAACGCCCGATTCAACGGCTTCGATGGCGCGTCGAATCGCTTTCTGGACGAGGTTAGCCGTGAGGTCGTGTTCGGTTTTCAGGTCGTCGTAGAGTGCTTTCTCGGCTTTATTTTTCGACGTGATGTAGTAATCGTCGTATCGCCACGCCCAGTCACTCGTCTGATTGGCACAGTCGAGGAATTGGTTTTTAGTGTGGTGGAGGTCGGCTTCGCGGTCGCTGGGCACGTCGATTTTGATAGGTACCGTGCGGCGCGGCGCGTCGTCCACCATCTACATCACATTATGGAGTATTGTCTAATAAAAGTCCGTGTTTCCGTTGGGAGTCGGGTTGTCTTTGCTGTATGGATTGATTCCCACGTGTCGGCTTCCTCCCCGAGGTCAAGCCTCGGGGCATCCGCCTCGACAGCCTGTGAAGTACTGAATCTGAACCGGCTACTGTTCATCTTCGAACACCTCTGTATTGTCTTCGGCCAGCTCGCTTGCGTCGATGTGCGAGTACATCTCTGAGGTCGTTTGCGGGTCGGCGTGGCGCAACGTCCGTTGTGCCCGTGCGGCCCCGCGTTCACGATAGAGGGTTTCGCCGACGCCGCGACGCGCTCCGTGCAACGTGAGATATTCGCCGTCCTCGAGCCCCGGAATCGGAACCGTATCGGAGAGTCGTCGCATGATCGACCGGCCACCTTCCGTAGTGATCGACGGCGGTTCGGCTTCGGCCTCGAGCGCGACGACCCAGTAGCCACGGACTTTGGTCCGCCGGTCGCGTTCCTCTGTCCCGATCGCCGTCCCGAGCCGCCGGGAGAGCGTCGGGACGTGCATCGACGGAAATACCGGCCAGTCGTCACTCGGCGGGTCGTAGGCGTTGTACCACCGCTCGAGCGGGTGAGCGGCCTGGTCGGGAAGCTGGGCCGGTTCGCGGTCTTGATTCTTCCCGAGAATCCACATGGTACCGTCCTCGAGATTCACGTCTGTCCACCGGAGGCCGCTGCGACGCGGGTCGTTCGGATCGTTCAGGATCTCTCCACCGCGGACCCCGGAGTAGGCGATCGTGGCGACAAAGGCCCAGTTGCGGAGGCGTTTGTGGCAAATCGAGGGCGGGGCAGTCGGGTCGACGTAGGCGCTGTCGACACGGCGACGAACGAACTCGAGGACGGCCTGGCGCTGTTCGGGCTGCCAGTACTGGCGGTCATACTCCCCACTCGAGGGGCGATCAGGCATACTCTCGCGGGGTCTACCCTTTGCAGCCGGGTTCTCGGCGAGGTAGTTCCACTTCACGGCCCACGCCAGGAACGACGAGACGTAATCGTAGTACGTCCACGCCGTTGAGGCGGTGATCCCGCTGTCGACGTCCCCGGACGTGCCGGCTTCGACGCGACGGGCGAGGTGGCCGGCGTAGGCCGCGAGATGGCGCTCGGTGACCTCCTCAACGCACTCGAGGCCGCGGTCAGCACAGAACCCAATCCAGTCGGTGACAACGCGCTCGAGGTTCTGGCGGTAGTTCGGCGATTTGTTCTGTTTGCTCTCGAGACACTCTGCAAGGGCGTCTTCGAGACACGTCCCCTGGGGTTCAACCCCGGAATCGCTGGTTTCCATCGGCTTGGATGACCGTACGGCGTGACGGACTGTAAATCTACTTGTGATTACTGGACTAATGCAAAGTGATTTGTGTATCACCTCTACGGGATGATTCAAGCCGTCTCGAGAGCTGTCCGCCGAGAATCGTATGTTGTAAATTAAATATCGCTATATCATTTTCCACCAGTGCCTTCCAGCCGTTCGTCGAGTGACCGACCTCGTTGTCGATATCCAGGATCGCGTCCTGGCGTTGCAGAACCGGCGTGTCGACGTGCGTCGTTACCTCCTGGAAGCCGTCGCCGAATCCACCAACTCGAGCGCCCTGGTCGGCGAGGATGGCACCGAACAGTGTCCCGATCTCCTTCAGTCAGAGCGTGCTGTGCCGAGAGATAGGCAACGTAAATGGCTCCTCTTCGTCCTTTCTCGTTAGAGGGTTACTTTTATCTGTGCTAAATATATAGTTTAACCTAAGATAGATAAGATGAGAATATCATTGTGTTAAATCCTCCTCAGATGCAAAATTCATATAATATGTATCAATTAAGCTTGAATCCGAAATCCGATCATACTCAACCATCCCGTTGTAAAAAATAGGAATTGAAACCAACCCGACGATACCCATCACGGTGTTTGAACTATATATGAGAACACCAGAGGTGGGCAGTGATGTAGGCTCGCCGTGGTCTCCCCACGGGTGTGCAGGTCAAAACTCGATGCGAGTCATCGAGATCAGATATCCGCGCCCCACTCGCGGAGGATGTCCTCGGCGTCGTCGAGGTTCGCCATCCCGGCTCGGTAGATCGCCTCACGAAGGTCGAGTTTGTACACGTCGTTCTCGAAACGGTCCTCGAGTTCCCGTCGTGCCTCTTTCTCGAGTTTAGCCGTATCCTCGTAGACGAACAATTGGTGAACGTCGTCGCGGTCCTCTTTGACCTTCTGTCGAGTAATGATTCTCGGTAAGTCTGACCGGTCAATCTGTCTGGTATTACTCGTAGACTGCGCAGGGGTATCGGACTCAACTGTCAGTTCATCCAGCTGGTCAGACTCGTCAGTCTGACTGGATTGTTCAACTGGTTTGACCTCTTGTTCATCCTCTTCGTCAACATCATCGTCGTCAGCGAACGGATCGGTCGCGCCAGATTTCATGCTCTCACCTCTGGATTCTGGAACTGTTCGGTGATGTATGCCGCGAGCTCGTCGAACTTCTCGAGTGTCGGCTGTTCGTAATCGCGGAGGTCGCGGTACGAGTCGTTCTCGTCCAGTTCGTAGATCGTGACCTGATTGTCCCACGCGTCCCCGAGCATCGAACCGCGCTCGCCGATCGATACCGGAGCGATCGGTAAGTCTTCTTGCTCGAGGGCGTCGAGATACTTCGAATTCACGTTCGTTCCCTTGACTTTGTTCGGCACCGCACCGAGGACGCCGACGTCGATGTCTCCGAGTTCGTCCTCAAGTCCGTTCACCACGTCTCGAAGACCCTGGATGCTTCGCTCGCCCTTCGGCGACGGTTCGAACGGGATGAGAAGATTCGACGTGGCATAGACCGCGTTGTAGAGGTGCTGGCCTTCTGAAGCAGGCGGATCGATAATCAGGACGTCGTAGGTCGACGGGACATCGGCGTCAACGAGCACACGCCGGAGTTGTTTCTCCTTCTCGAACTCGTAGTTCGGATCAGGATTCGTATCCTCCTCGAGTTCGGCCGCTTTCGAGAGTAAGTCAGCGAGCGTCCCGAGCATGTTGTGACTCGGAACGACGTCGACGCCTTCACTCGAACGGACGAGATCGGCGAAGTCCCCGCGTGGCCGCCCAATCATGTGCAACACGAGGTTATCCGCTTCACCGTCGGCCTTCCGGTCATCGAGACCGAAGTGATGGGTCAGGCCGCCGTCCTGTGGGTCCATGTCGATTACGAGGACGTCTTGGCCGTGGTTGGCATGCGCTCGCGCCAGCGTCGTCGCCAACGTTGTCTTCCCAACGCCGCCCGCTTCGGACCAAACCGTGTACGGTATCATACAGTCCTATAATTCGGTTTTCTCTATAAAAATACTCTGCAGAGAAGTTAGGCAATCTGACCAATGTTACTGTTCAGTATGTTTGCTCAGTTTTTGTAGCCAGTATTACTCATCAGTAAAACTAGATAGTTGTGCGGTGGCTCACCGGGAGTGAGGAGTATCCGTCTTCACCTATGGGAATTCTGCCACCTGAACAAACCACCGTTGGCGACATAATATTCTGGACTGCCGGGCTGGTAGTGTTCAGATAAGCTGATTCCATGCGAAGGCGAAAGGTCGAAGCTAATCATCTGCTGTCTCTGCTTTGGTGTAATAATCAAGATAACTTTTGCAAATATAGGCTGAGGAACTGATCGATCCAGGACTTGGCGAATCCAAGTCGCTCAGTGAGGGTGTTGAAGAGACGGCGAGCGAGAGTGCGGAACGCGCTCTCGCTCGCCACGACGATTGGCGAGGCATTGCGTTTGAGCACTTTCCAGACCTGCTCGATTGGGTTGGGATGCGGTGAGCCAACCGGAGGAAAAACGAGATCGCTACCGAGTTGATGTGCGCGCTTGCGCGTGTGTTCACAGATGTGAGAAGAGAAGTTGTCCAAGACGAGCAGAATCCGCGTTCCCGGATTCTGCTCGCGGACCTCCTCCAGTAGCGCACAGATGCTCTCTTTCGATTGATCATCAGGGAACGTCAGGACACTTTCGCCGTTGAGCGTATAGCATCCGACCGCTGGTTCGTCAAGCTTCACCAGCGGTCGTTCCAGTGTCGGGTCATCGACGTACCACAGTCGATGTGAATTGTCGTATGGTTGCGGATGCGAAGCGTCACAAAAACCGACGACAGTCCCCCCATCTGTACAGATATCGTCGTCGAGAACCCAGCCTTCGTCCTCATCATCAGGACGCTTGTTATGTGCTGTCTCTGTTTCCTCGTCGAACGCGTCTGCGACGCGTTCTTCGAGGATTTCATCTGCATTTTCTGGCCGTGAAGGACGTTTTGGACGTGGTTTAGCGTAGGACAGTCCGAGATTCCGGAGGAATCGACCGAGATAATCCAGATGGTACTCAACATCGAACTCCTCGTCTAAGAGCTGATGAACTTCCTGTGCTTTCCAGGGCTGTCCCTCTCTGAGGAGTTCTAGAAGACGCTCTTGTTCCTCTTCACCGAGCTTCGGGGGCCTTCCGCCCCCGAAGTTCGGTGTCAACTGACCAAGTCCGCCATCATTCCATCGACGTGCCCAGCGACTTCCAGTTGAGGCAGGTTTGCCAACATCGTCGGCTGCTTCCTCGTACGTTGCGCCCTTGTAGAGACGTTTGACAAAGGTAAGCCGTTGATGACCTTTGGATCGTCTGCTTCGTCCAGCAGACGATCCAACTCCTCATCACTCAGATGACGAACGAGTTCTCCCCGCCGGTCTCCTCCCATCACTCCCCCATCTCAGTCCATGCCCATAACTTCCGTCACTCATTATGCCAAAGCAGTTTGAAGACGAAGAGGTACGACGTTTTACCTCATAGAAAACATATTCGGCTCTGTTTCGGTATCCGTGGCGTTCGTATCTGAAATAGAGGTCGTGTCGCAAGCCAGCGTCTTTCAGCGAGTGTGAGCATCGATGAGAAACACAGCGTCGTCAACGTCGTGTTTCTTTCGGAGTTCAGCAAAGAAAGAAGGAGCAATCACCTTGTTTGATGTCGGTTCAAGCTTTGTATAGAGTAATTCGCTTGTCTCGGCATCAACAGCGGCGTACTGCCAGTATTGCTCGTCATTGAGTCGGATCACAGTCTCATCGACCGCAACGTGATCCGGACTGCATCCATCTTCGGGCTGTAAACCATATTTATAAACCTAATTATGAATAGTTGATCGGGCTCGTTTGACACCAAATATCTCAAGTATAGAAACAGTATTCAAAGATGATAGTACAGCAAGATGCAACTGAATACTGAGCTTCATCAGAAACCATGGTGTGGCTTCTCATTCAACAAATCCTAAGTCATCTGTTCAATATAACCGTTGAAGAGGCACTGTCTAGTTGAGGGCGTTTGAGAAGCGAGCAGGTCGTAGCGAGAAGTGTCCATGCAACTCGCAGACCTGCTCAGAAAAACGTTAGACGTGGACTGTGATGAGGTTTGGGAATGAGCGTACCCCGACACCCGTGCGGGTGTTCGGGGTACGTCTTCATTCGATGGGGCTGTCGCTTCGAGAAGTCGAAGCTGTCCTTGGGTGGCTCGGCGTGGATCGGTGCCATCAGGCGATTTGGAACTGGACTCATACGCTTTCAGAATCACAGGAAGGCCCACCCACGGCGGAGCCGTCGCGGGTCGCTGTTGACGAGACACAGATCGAAGTTGACGGTGAAGAGAAGTGGTTGTACGCTGCGATCGACACGGAGTCAAAGCTGCTCTTGGAAGCTGACGTGTACAGCCGCCGCGGGCGTGACCCCGCGGCGTTAACGAGAGCGACGCTCTCGTTCGCACATCAGAAATCTTTGATTTCTGAGGACGGCGTTCCTTCACCGACTCACTGAGAAACACGACGTCTCTGAAACCGAATTTTTGGTTGACGGCGGTGGATATCTAACTGCCCTGCTTCGCCACGAGTTGAACGGTCACCTCAACTACAGCGAGCGGAACCACATCGAGAAATGGTTCCAAACTGTCTCAATGCGGATAGACCGCTTTCATTCCTTCTGGCGGGGCAGTTCAGCCAGTGTTCGTCGCTGGTTGAGACGCTTCAGACACCACTATAACTGTGATCGGCCGAATCAGGCGTTAGATGGACGGACGCCTGCCGAGGAGGTGTGGAACTAGACAGTGCCGTTGAAGATAGCGTTTTCCGACATGGACACTCAGAAAACGCCACGGCTCACTTTTCAATCCTTATCTGAACACCGCCGCACCGACCACACTTGACGACATCGAACCGCCGAACGTCCTTACGTACTTATGCCCTTGAATATCAGACACCGATTCCCTAACTACAGTAGCCGATAATCAACCGAGAATTAGCTTCAGCCCTTCGCCGCAATCCACAATGCTATGCTCCAAAACACCCCCCTCACTCTGAAGCTCCACACGAATAAATCGCGGAGTATTAACGTCTCGCCTTACTATGTGTCTGTGTATGAATGACGTGCGAGTAGCTGGTGTTGGCCTCACGCCGTTCGGCAGTTTCGCCGAACGGACGGGCCGGGACCTCTTCGGCGAGGCGAGCATCGAGGCGTTCGACGATTCCGGAGTTCCCCGAGAGGACGTCGAGGGCGTTCTCTACGGCAACTTCATGGGCGAACTATCCGAACACCAGGGTCACCAGGGGCCGCTGATGGCGGAAGCCGCAGGCGTACGGGCTCCGGCGACGCGATACGAGTCGGCGTGTGCTTCCGGCGGGACGGCCGTCCGTGAAGCGGCCATGCGCATCCGCAACGGCGAGAACGACGTCTTGCTCGTCGGCGGTGCCGAACGGATGACGAACCTCGGCACCGCGGGTGCGACCGAGGCGCTCGCGATCGCCGCCGACGATCTCTGGGAGGTACGCGCAGGGATGACCTTCCCTGGCGCGTACGCACTGATGGCTCAGGCGTACTTCGAACAGTTCGGCGGCGACCGCGAGGACCTCGCACACGTCGCGGTCAAGAATCACGAGAACGCCCTCGAGAACGAGAAGGCCCAGTACCAGCAGGCGATCGACGTCGCAGACGTCCTCGAGGCGCCGCTGGTCTCCTCGCCGCTCGGGCTGTACGACTCCTGTCCGATCTCTGATGGGGCGGCGGCGGTCGTGCTCGCGAGCGAGTCCTACGTCGAGGCCCACGACCTGGACGCGCCGGTCGCGATCACCGGTACCGGCCAGGGCGGGGACAATATCGCCCTGCACGATCGCGAACACCTCGCCCGCTCGCCTGCTGCACGCGAAGCAGGTGAAGAGGCCTATGCAGACGCCGGCCTCGAAGCGAGCGACGTCGACCTCGCCGAGGTCCACGACTGCTTTACGATCGCCGAGGTGCTCGCCCTCGAGGCGCTCGAGCTCGAGCCGGTCGGCGAGGGGGTCTCGGCGGCTCGAGCGGGGCGGACGACCGCCGACGGCGAGACGCCGGTCAATCTCTCCGGCGGGCTCAAAGCGAAAGGCCACCCCGTCGGCGCGACCGGCGTCTCCCAGATCGCCGAGATGGCGTCGCTGCTGCGTGGCGATCACGTCAACAGCGACGCCGTGTCCGACGCGACGACCGGCCTCACCCACAACGCGGGTGGCACGGTCGCGAGTGCGACGGTTCACGTACTGGAGGTGGTCGCATGAGCGACGTGAAAGCGACTACGCCAGTGCTTGCTCTGGAGGTGGTCGCATGAGCGACGAACCGCGAGACGGTGCCTTCGACGAATGGCTCGACGCCCTCGAGGACGACGAGCCGTACTACCTCGAGTGTCCCGAGGGACACGGTTCCCTACCGCCCCGCCGGGTCTGTCCGGACTGTGGCGCGACCGACCTCGAGCAACGACCGTTGCCGGCAGGCGGCGAGATCGAGACGTTCACGATCACGCACGTCCCGACGCCGGCGTTCGAAGAGGACGCCCCCTACGCGACCGCGGTCGCGGACTTCGGCCCCGTTCGCGTGACCGGTCAGGTCGCTGGCGTCGACCTCGAAGAGATCGAGAACGGGCTCACAGTCGAGCCCGCAGTCGGCGTCTCCGAGACGACCGACGAACGGGTGCTTACGCTCCGGCCGCGGTAGTGGCAAGCCACCAATTATTTCACAAATATTTGATTATTCATTCTACTTCGAAGCCTGATGGAACGGAAGCCTGCCTTTAACACATGCGTGTTTAGTCAAGCCCGTCGGTGATATTTGAACCCAGGTTATGCACACCAGTATCAGAGACGAGAGAATTTACGGCTCGGACTCTGGTGTTGCCGACGTCGGTCGATACGTACTCCTTGCAAACGCCATTTTTCACTCGTAGTCGGCTTGAGATGGTCGAATCTGGACAGAAAACGAGGCTGCTTAGTATTAACTAAAGACGAATTGGTTGGACACCTTCTCCAAGTATACTTCCATTTTAGCCAGGTGTAATTAACCAAAATGAAGTAGTAGGTGGTATGGTTCTTGCTTATTATTACTTCATGGTGACAGTTACTGGAATATCGGAGTTTAGTAGGACTGATTGGGTTGTACTACCAAACAATACTTTTCCAACCGGTGTTCGTTTTCGTCCAGACATCACGATTCTGTCGGCTTTAATCTCTTCAGCGATGTCGACGATAATTTCCGAGGGGTTAGCATGTTCCCGACGCAAATTAACGGAGACCCCATTACTTTCCAAGTAATCTTTCGTCTGCTCCATCGAATCAGGAAAATCATCCTCGTCGTACCAGTCACTCGAGTCCGCATGACCTTCTCCGTCGGATACATTGACGTTCGGTTGCACGTTCAATATCGTCACCTCAACTTTTTCCGTTGACTCAGGTAACGAGACAACTGCTTCTGCTGACTTTAGCGCTCGTTCTTCGCCGGTGTCAACTGGTAGTAAAACTCGGAACATGTATATGTTCTAGGACCGAACTAATAAAAAGGTACCCATATATTATTCTGTCGGGTATCCTTACTGCGTCCCGGGGTATCAAGACTAGATCATGGCATTGTGGAGACCGGAGAAGGAGTCAGTCATGATCTGGTTGACTCGTACTAGAATAGGAAATCGGTATCAGAAGTGTCTGGCTTGGTGATTGAAACCCCACACCAGGAATCAATTGGCGAGCGGTTTTCCTAAGTTTCGCGCTCGTAATGATTGTTAGTACCACGTTGTGCCGGCATCGACGTTCAGATCTTGAGCAGTGATGTGTCGTGCTCGATCACTGGCGAGGAAGGCGACCATCTCGGTGATATCTTTGGGGTCAACGAGCTGTCCCAGAGCTGTGTCGTTGGTGAAGACCTCGCGCTTCGCAGTCTCATAGTCAACGCTCCTTGAGGCCGCTTGCTTCTCGATAACATTCTCTATCCGTGGTCCTCTCGTCGCGCCTGGACAGACTGCATTAACGGTGACATCGTCGTCGCCGAGCTCGAAAGCAAGTGTCCGAGTGAGCCCAATTACGGCCATTTTTGAGGCCGTGTATGGCGTCCGGCTCTTCAGAGGTCGCTTGCCGGAGATCGATGAAATGTTCACGACAGTGCCTTGGTCGCTCTCCCGCAGATGAGGTGCGGCATTTTTTGTTGTCAGAAACATCCCAGTGACGTTGACGTTCATTGTCCGTTCCCACTCCTCACGGTCGATCTGCTCGATCGGTGCGGTTGGGCCCGCAATGCCAGCGTTGTTTACGAGACAATCGAGGCCACCGAATGTAGCGACAGTTTCCTCGATCGCCGCTTGGACTGAGGCTTCGTTGGTGACATCTGTTTTGATGGCGAGGGTACAGTCTGGCGCATCAATCAGGGACTTGGCCTCGTAGATTCCGTCTCCCCGCGCGGCGAGCGCAACATTCGCACCCCGTTCGGCGAGCGTCTGCGCGATTTCGCGGCCGATACCTTGGCTAGCTCCAGTGACGAATGCTGTACCCGTTACCATACGATTTCAGTTCAGAGTCGGGGACTATATCTGTTACGGAGACTACTAGCAGGGATGTCAACCTTAGCGTGAAGGAAGCGGCCGAGCTCGGGTACGGTGGTGAGTTAAACATGCTCGACCACATGGTTGAGGAGGCCCGCCAGCAGGAAGTATTTTGCCGTGAGGACACGCCGCTCGTCGGCGTGTCCTCACGGCGTTTCTGTACCACGCTGGACTGTCGTATCGCCGAACCGAACCGTTCGTTGATCGATCCTACGAGGCGATTCGGCAGTGGTTCCACCAACTCAAGCACCTGTTCGAACCTGATCGCCGAGATCGCTAAGAGGTCACCGTCGACGAGACGAAAGTCGAAGTCGACGGCGAGGAAGGCGGCAGTCGATTGTGATACGCTGGAAGGAGCGTATCATAGAATCTATCTCATAGCATCTCACAGCCCGGATCGTTTCCTCGTTCGTAGTTGGTGATAGCAACGACGAGCCGTAGGCAGAGCGCTACGACACTTCTGTTCGTGCGTGGACGCGGCCTCGGGCGCAGACGTGCCCGAGGCCGCAGTCTTTGACTGCGTCGTTGGTTCGTTCGACGCCTGTCCGGTTGTTGTACGTCTCGTCCAAGATGGATTGTTTCAGCTGAACATCCTCGCTGTGTTCCTTGATTCGGTCTTCGACCCTGAACTCGATGTCTTTCGGCCGTCAGTGTTTCTTGGATTGTACGGAGCGATTGGCACAACCCCTGCAGCCAGCAGGTGGTTGTGCCAATCGAGGATGTCGTAGGCGCTGTCTCCAAGCATCCAGATTGGGGTCTCGACGGCGAGCCCGTCACGCGCGACGCGCATCGCCGTTTCTTGAGATGCTTGCTTGGCTTGAGTGAACTCCGCCGCAGTTGGGATCTTTGAACCGGTTGAAACGATCGTACAACCAAACCCGTAGTAGTACTCCTCGGCTGTTGGATCGTAGTTCCACGAGGCAGCGTCGTTGTACTGGGTCGCCTCGACGTGGGTCGAATCGATGGAGTATGTCGAGTCGAGCAGGCCGCGGGTGGCGGCCTACTCGACGAGTCTGTTGAAAACATCGTCGACGACGTGTTCGAGGTCGGTGAGAAAGCGGTCAACCGTGTCTCTAGATGGCGGTTTGTCGAATCCGCAGTAGTACCAGACAAGGCCGTGCTGGAGTTCTCGTGCAACCTGACGTGTGCCGTAGATGTCCTTGTAGTAGCAGTGCAGAAAGCCGCGAAAGAGGTCTGGTGGATAGTTAACTCGTGTTCGCCCCCGCTTCGAGGGGGCGAACACCTCGTACTCCAGCAGAAGACTGAATCAACGTGATCGTGGCTCACAGCCTTCGCCGCTCTCCACAATGCGACGTTCTAACCTTGATATCCTCAAACACATACCATCAGATCTCATCCCACCAGTTCCTTGTAAGGACAGTGGATCACCGCAACTCTTACATTCTCCTTTCCTAAGAATTATATAGTTGTGAACTTTCACGTGACGTTGTGGACGTGAAGCAGTCAATCCAGTTTGTAATACCAAATAAAAATCGAGATCGAACTTTGGTGACTAGGTGTTGAAAGGACGTTGGTCCGCACTTGGCATTATGTTAGTGATTCAAATTGTCGGAAGCCTATCATTTCTTGCTATAACTGCATTAACTCCATTTATCAAGACAGAGTTTGGGCTTTCTCCATCCAATGTTGGACTTCTAGTTGTTATTATGTACCTCGGGTATTTTCTCACACTCATCCCAGGTGGTGTACTGACAGATATATTTGGAGAACGATTAATGATTGGTATTGGTTTGGGTTGTATGGGGTTTTTTAGCGCCATAATCGGAATGGGAAACCAACTCTGGATTTTAGGTTTTGGTCTCTTTATGCTGGGATGTGGCTACTCAACAATCCCGCCGGGTACAAATAAAGGTGTTTTCGACTGGTTCCCGGCAGAAGATCTTGGTATCGGGCTTGGGATTAAACAAACTGGAGTCATGATTGGTGGCGCAATCAGCGCCGCGTTACTACCTATTCTTGCTGTACAGTTCGATTGGAATGTTGCTTTTACTGCCATTAGCATCGTTTCTTTTGTCAGCCTCATGTTTCTTATTGTCTACTCCCGTCCAGAAGGGTCCATCACCAACCAATACGACTCGGATACGACAGCTATTAAATCACTCCAGAATCAGTTTCGTGGGATTATTGAGCTATATTCCCAGACAAAGCTTTCACCATTATTATTTACTGGATTTTTATTTGGTGCAAGTCAGTTTACATTAATGGCATATGCGGTTTTATATATGACTGAGCAAATTAACATAGGTCCAGCCATTTCCGGTTTGATATATACAAGTATGCAACTATCTGGCGTATTTTCCCGAGTGGTTTTTGGCTACTTATCTGATAATTTTTTTAATGGTGAAAGATATCAACTATTAATATTTATTGGAATATCAGGGTTTGTTTCTTATCTTGTTCTCATCTCTTTACCACCCACTACACCACTATCTATCATAGCCGTTGTCGCTATCTTTCTTGGAGCGTTTTCGCTAGGGTATAATGGCATATACCTAACAATAGCAAATGAAGTCGTTGGTCCTGAACATACAGGGTTCTCTACAAGCATAGCAGTAACCGCTTTAATGTTTGGTGGACTTGTTATCCCGCCCATCTTTGGATTATTAGCTGACTGGTCCGATGCATACACTATACCGATGGCTATGGTGGCTATACTGACATTATTGGCTGGCATATTCTCATCTTCTATTAAACGTATGGGTGATTGATGTATTCTTATGAGAGTGTGTTAAAATATAGTCATAGGAACTGAAGGATTTGTTCATGTGTTCATGCAGGAAGATAGCCTCCGGATCCCCGAGCTTTATCTAGGTATGCGTCCATGTTAGGACATGGCGATAGACGTCAAATACCTCAAGGAAACTTCAGAGCAGGCTATGAATATCAGCGAGGACGTTACCGACTCGGTTAAGGACATTCTCGGTTCGGTACGAGCCGACGGTGATGACGCCATCCGAGAGTTTACCCGTCGGTTTGATGGTGTCGAGCGAGAAACACTTCAAGTGTCCCCTGAGGAGATTGAGTTAGCTGAGGAGTTTCTCGAGGCGGGCGAACGGGCAGCTATCGATGCCACGATCGAGAACGTTAGAGAGTTCCACGAGGAGCAGTTCAAACATGTGGAAGGGTTCGAGAAAGAGTTCTGCCAAGGCACCCACTTGGGCATGCGAGTCGTGCCGATTGAGCGGGCAGGCGTATATATTCCCGGCGGAGAACATCCGTTAGTTGCGACCCCTGCGATGACGATCGTCCCGGCGACGGTTGTGGGCGTTGATCACATTATCGCCTGCGTGCCGCCCCAAGATAATGGAACGGTCACACCAGCGCAGCTGTACGCAATGGATCAGGCCGGCGTCGACGAAATTTATTGTATCGGCGGAGCCCAAGCGATCGGAGCGATGGCCTATGGAACCGAATCAGTTCCGGCAGTGGATATCGTCACTGGTCCAGGGAATATCTTTACAACTGAGGCCAAGCGGCAGGTCTTCGGGACCGTCGGCATTGATTTCCTCGCCGGTCCAACGGAAGTGCTGATCATCACTGACGAGACGGTAGATCCGACTCTAGTCGCGACCGATATCCTCGCACAAGCCGAACACGACAAGAACTCCCGCCCCACTCTGATCACAACCTCGGGTTCCCACGCCGAAGCAGTTATAGCAGAGATCAACGCCCAGTTACCAGACCTGCAAACCGAAGAGATTGCCCGCGAGTGCTGGGAAACAAATGGCGAAGTTGCAGTCGTTCCCGACCGAGAGACAGCAGTCGAGTTAGCTAACGAGTATGCGATGGAACATCTCCAGCTGATGGTCGAAAATCCCCGTGAACTCGTTGAGGATCTGCACAACTACGGCTCGCTTTTCATCGGCGATCACGCGCCAGTTGTCTTCGGAGACAAAGCTGTCGGGACAAACCACTGTCTACCGACGCTAGGAGTTGCCCGCTACTCTAGCGGTATCTGGGTCGGGACCTACTTGAAAACCCCAACTCACCAAGAGCTAACCGCAGAAGCGGCAGCCAATCTCGCCGACCATACTAGCAAGATCTGTGAAATCGAGGGAACTCACGCTCACCAGCTTTCTGCAAAGGCGCGTCGCAGAGATGACTAATAGATCTGTTCCGTTTCGGGTTGATAAAGTCACCAAGTAAACGACTCAACAAAATTCGTCGACGGCTAACGCATACTTGAGCAGTCCATCCTTCTCAGGAAGATCAGTCGGTGGGAGGGTATCAACCTATAGTCAACTTCCCGACAAGACGAGAATTGGATAAGTCGGGGAGTGCCGCCGCTCACAGCGGCTGCGCTCCAGCCGCCGTGAGACGAATTCATCCGTAGGTTCGTAGCGATGTGTTCCAGCGTGTCCGAACCGTTCGGATTGCTTCCGGCACGCCCCCTGCAGTGGGTGGCGTGCCGGAAGCATTCAATTAACACGTACCCGATCAACGTACAGAAATCTCGAAGAGAACACCATTCAACGACTGAGAGTGAAAGTCATCGACACTCATGTACTGTTTGAATTCTCGGAAAAGGATCTCGATTATCGGGCGAAGCGTGTAGGTACTCAGTACACTGACGACAACGTCGCCAGCGTACACTACTTCCTCGCCATCGACATCTTCGAAGACGATGCCGCGGAATTGTTCGTCAGTCTCGGCAAGCCTGATCATTCATCACGGAGTCAACCTGGAGAAGTTCGAGCCAGCCATGTACGCCATGGTTTGTTTCGCACGCGCATACAGCCCGTAAGACAACTAGCCAGATCATACGATATCTCGTCCCATGATATGATACAGCGTCAATTTCAGTTTATTCCTCAGACAGTAATAGATGGGTTCATTCATTTTATAATATAACCTTCTTTAGTATACTGGCTGTTGATTACAAACCTATGTTTGTAATCCATAGCACTAGAAGATCACAGGCATATGTCTGTTATTCATAAAAGGGAGATGCTACTGACCAAAGGACCATCCAGAGTTATTCACAAAGATACACTCTTGCATCCCACGATATAGGACAAAGAACGTAAAGTCGCTAACCGTGGGGAACTAAAGTTTCTGCGGACTCGATTGGTTCGTCGGTCATTGTCCGTGACGAGGTACTTGGTTAGATTCTCCTCGTCGTCTTCAGTCTGTTTCATGCCAAGGACAACGTCACGTCTTCGTCCAGATATGGTAGAGTTTGTTGTCAATCCACTCCGGTTGTGTCGATGCGCTCAGCAAATGTATCGACGCGCATCGCCTTCCAGTGTAAGTAACCTGCCGGTTGTTCGAAAGCAAGCCACTCCAATTCTTGCTGGAGGGTTCGATATCATTGGGAGATCGGAATTGGGGGCAAACCACGAGTCAAAAGGTAGGCATCTGCAGACCTACCTATCCTTCTTCGATTTCAAAGATGATATCACGAGCAGGTCATACTTTGTGTCGTGTTTTTCATCGTCTTCGCCTCAACGACCAATTCCTTAGTATCTTAATCAATTCACAGTTTATATATTCTATACATCTAGAATAAAATGAGTATGCCTAATTTATTCGTTCCATATTGTAGGACGCTCTTATGAAACACATTATCGGGAACTGTTTAGTTCAGCACCGCCTCGGCGGGAGTTCGGCCATCGAGCGTCTGGTTCAGTCAATCGTGGTTGTAGTGGTGCCTGAACCGTCTCAGCCAGCGGGGAGCGCTGGCTGGACTGCCTCGCCAGAAAGAGTGGAAGCGGTCGATCCGCATTGGAACAATCTGAAACCACTTGGTTCGTTCGACTCTTGTGCATCAGTGATGCGTCTCATACCGTATCAACTGCACGTCACTATGTTCCTTGATACGGCTCGACTCTGTATTTGATGTCTTTCGGGTTGTCAGTGCTTCATATGTGCGAATGGACAGAGTGACTGCCACGATCCTTTCTCTCAGCAGGTGGTCATACCAGTCGAGCATGACCCCTTGTCATTCAAGGCATGGAGCGCTTGTCAATCTCTCTTCAAAGTACTCTCTGTTAATGTTCATTCCGATATTTATAAGTCGAAGGTGACTAGTACTCTGCAGTGAGATAACTCATGAATGAGCATAACCTAGATGCTAACAAGATGGTCCATAAACCGGACCAAGAGTTCATCGAGTCGACGAACGTCTACGCGTTCATGCAGGAGTACGGCATCGACGACTACGACGAACTCATCGAGCGCACCACGACGGAGGTCGACGGCGTCGACGAAAGCGGCGTTGACTGGTTCTGGGACGAGCTAGTCGACTACCTCGGGATCGAGTTCGACGAGGAGTACGACGAGGTCAGAGACGACAGCGAGAGCGAGACACGAAGCGTCTCAGAGGGTGCGAGCGATGAACCCGCGAGCCGCGGGGGGCCACAGTTCACCGACTGGTATCCCGGTGGGAAGATAAACATCGCCCACAACGTCCTGGATCGCCACGCCGACCTCGAGGCGGAGACCCGAAACAGGGTCGCCTGCATCTGGGAGGGCGAAGACGGCGAGGTTCGGGAGGTAACCTACCACGACCTGCATCGCCAGTCGAACAAGGTAGCAAACGCCTTAGAAGAGCGGGGCGTCGAGACGGGCGATACGGTTGCACTCTACATGCCGATGGTGCCCGAGGTCGTCTCGATCCTCTATGGCTGTTTCAAAGTCGGTGCAATCGTGGTACCAATCTTCTCGGGTTTCGGCGTCGAGGCTGCCGCGACGCGGATCGAAGACAGTGAGCCCGCCGTCTTGTTCACCGGCGACGGCTTCTACCGCCGGGGAGACCACGTCCTGTTGAAGGAGTCGGCAGACGAGGCTATCGACGAGGCGGGCCACGTCGAACACACGATCGTCGTCGATCGCCTCGGTGCCAGCGACGACGACGTCGACCTCGAGATTCCCTGGACCGACCGCGACGAGTGGTGGGCCGAGGCCGTCGAGCGCCAGGACGACGCCTACGAAACGGCGTCCCTGCCCTCGGACCAGGAGTCGATGTTGCTGTACTCCTCGGGGACGACCGGCAAGCCGAAGGGGATCGTCCACACCCACGCCGGCGCATTGATGCAGTGTGCCAAGGAGGTGTACTTCGGCTTCGATCTGAAACCCTCGGACCGCTTTTTCTGGGTGTCGGACATCGGCTGGATGATGGGGCCGTGGACGCTCATCGGCACCCACACCTTCGGCGGGACGGCGTTCATGTACGAGGGCGCGCCCGACCATCCCGAACCCGACCGATTCTGGGAGATGATCGACCGCCACGCGATCACCCAGTTCGGCATCTCGCCGACCGCCATTCGGGCGCTTCGCAAACACGGCACGCGTCAGACTACGTCTGACGAGCCATCCGGCTCCGGAGAAGCCGGAGACGACGAGTGGGTCGAGGGCCACGACCTCTCCTCGCTACGCCTGCTCGGCTCGACCGGCGAACCCTGGGATCCCGAGTCCTGGCAGTGGTTCTACGAGAACGTCGGCAACGAGGAGACACCGATCATCAACATCTCTGGCGGCACCGAGATCTGTGGCTGTTTCCTCATGCCGATGCCGATCCAGCCGCTGAAACCCTGCACCCTCGGCGGCCCCGGACTCGGAATGGACGTCGACATCGTCGACTCCTCGGGCGAGTCCATCGCCGACACGAACGAACGGGGCTTTCTCGTCGCGCGTGACTCCTGTCCGTCGATGACCAAGTCGCTGTGGTCCGGCGACGAACGCTACCTGGAAGAGTACTGGTCCTCCTGGGAGAATCTCTGGGACCACGGCGACTGGGCACAGAAAGACGAGGACGGATTCTGGTTCCTCCACGGCCGGGCCGACGACGCCCTCAACGTGGCAGGTCGGAAGGTCGGCCCCGCCGAGATCGAAGGCGTGCTCATCGACCACGACGCGGTCAACCAGGCCGCCGCCGTCGGCGTTCCCGACGAGACGACGGGCACTGCCGTCGTCGCCTACGTCATCTTAGAGGAGAGCGAGGAACCGTCCGAGGAGCTCCGCGAGGAACTGCGCGCCCAGGTCGGCGAGGAACACGGCAAGCCGTTTCGCCCCCGCGAGCTCCTCTTCGTCGACGAGTTTCCGAAAACGCAATCCGGCAAAGTCATTCGCCGGGCGATCGAAGCCGCCTACACCGGCGAAGACCTGGGAGATCTCTCGAGTCTCGAAAACCCCGACGCCCTGGCGGCACTGAATGATACATGTAGCTAGGGTAAAATCCGATGGGTATTAGTAAGATAAAAATAAAAAGATAAAATAAAGACTAGCAAATAGAGTCAACCGACGAAACATGTCGCAAAATACCAGCGGGAAGAGTGTACTAGAAGATACAACTATCGTGGATGCAGACGTTCATCTCACACGTGGAATATCCGCGGAAGAGATGGCAGAGTTCCTTGATGAACCGTATAAGAGTCGGGTCATTAGCGAGTACTGTTACCCGGCTACAAGTGGGTCTGTGTGGGACCCATATATGGGAGAAAAAATAGAGGAAAGGGCATTAGACTCTCCTGAAACAATTCAGCAAGAACTCGTTGAGGACTTTGGTATTGATTACCCGATCCTCAACCCTATGATGGCTATCCGCAAAATTCCAAACACAGAAACTGCAATTGAATTAATGAGGGCAAGGAATGATGTAATGATTGATAAGTTTTTAGATCCTAGTGATTTTCTCGGGCTTTGTACCGTTACTACGCATGATCCCCATGCAGCAGCTGAAGAAATTGATAGAATGGCAAATGAGGATCAAATCATTGGTGTTTTTATCATTAATTCTGCAAATTATCCACCACTAGGTGATCCGAAATATGACGTAGTGTATGAAGCAGCGGAGAACCATGGGATGCATGTTGCGTATCATGGTGCTGCTGCAGGAGGATTCAACATTGATTTCCCTAGACAAAATCAGGAATTTGAGCAGTTCCTCTCGGTTCATTCACTGGCCCATCTTTGGCAATCAACCATGACACTAACTAGCCTAATTGTACAAGGTGTCCCAGAAAAATTCCCCGACTTGAATTTCAATTTCCTTGAGGCAGGACTTTCTTGGGTGCCATACATGATGTGGCGGCTTAATAAGGAGTACGCTATGAGGCGAAGCGAAGCGCCACTACTCCGAAAAAGCCCTGAAGAATATATAAAAGATCAGTTTTATTTCTCAAGCCAGCCGCTTGGGGAACCAAATAACCCAGGAGATATGAAGGAAATGATTGACCTCATCGGATTAGATTCAGTTATGTTCGCTTCTGATTATCCGCATTGGGACTTTGACCATCCAGACGAACTAGATAAGCACCTTCGCATGTTCTCTAAAGAAGAACGTGAGCAAGTATTGTCTGAAACGCCTGCAAAAGCATTTGGAATCGATATTTAACCTAGGGTGATAAAATGGATGAATATGTAGTTGCAAAAGAAAAAGAGCTACAAGACGGTGAACGGATTATCGTACAAGTTGAAGGTCGGGAGATTGGCATCTTCAACATTGACGGTGAATATGTAGCGTACACAAATTGGTGTGTGCACCAAGGTGGGCCATGTACTGAAGGGAGTATCACAGGAACAAAGAGGGCAGATTACGATCCAGATGAACGCGAAGTGTCTCTCAATTGGAGTGATGATGATATCCTCAATTGTCCTTGGCACGGTTGGGAATACGACATAAAAACTGGTGAATGTCTTTCCAGAAAAAAGGTGCGGCTCCCTGAGCATGAGATAAATATTCGAGATGGTGAAATTGTACTGTCATTGTAGATTCAGTACTTCACAAAGCCGCTTACTTAGTTAGGACGTCTGCTTGCTGTGAATGTGCCTAGCAGCATCAAGCAGACAGTAAAATCCAAAGGGCCAACTCCTTGATTTTCTCGTCACCGTTCTCTCCGAGGTCAAGCGTAAACGCGCCGGTGAGAACGGTGAAATCAACCCAGAGAGCATTTTCGAAGTCGTCGTTGAGCTCCACCTGCGGCCCTACTACGGTGACGAAGACGAGACTGATGGCCTCTACTACACGAGGCCAAAGCAGGACCGACTGCGTTCCATGCTTACGTCACACTCTACACCCGCGTGAAAAACAAACACCTTGGCGGTGCGCCGTCTCACCGACGGCGACACCGCCAGCGATATCCTCGCCGAGTTCCTTGAGCTGCCAACAACTTCGACTTCGATGTTAAAACGGTCTGTCTCGACAGCGGATTCTACGGCGGCAAGTATCTCGCGTTGCTTCGGCACACAATTTCGCGTACATCGTTCCGACGATTAAGTGGGGCAGCAAGATCAAGAACGAACTCGGTGCCGGCTGGAGTCGTAAGACCACTCACGGTTTCACGACGTCCTACGGCGAGCACAAGTGGACCATCGACTTTCCAGTTATGATCAACTGTACCTACAAGAACGATCGATACGGTGAGCACAGGGTGGCGCGTCAACGGCGTAGCCGTGACGCACCGTTCATCCATGAACCTCGACAGGCTCGATCCCATTACAGCGGTGGTGCAGAACAGTTCTAATAGCGTGATCGTTGAGCAGCGACATCGTTTCCTCGATGGTGATTGGCGAGCGCAACGGCAACCCTGAGGCAAAAGATGAGGAAGACGTGCGATTTGACTCTGACTCGGCCTCAGACCCGTGAGGCTCCGAGGTCGAGGTCCTTGCAGACGCCGATTGCCGTTTCAACACGTGATCGCTGTGAATACGTTTCGTCGAGCTGACGCTGTCAAAGACGGACTGTATCACTATGCTCTTTGATTCGATCTTCAACCCGGTATTCGATATCTAGCGGATCATCAGTACTCCGTGGATTGTATGGTGCCAGTTCAGCATGTCAAACTCTGAGTCTCCAACCATCCATCGTGGAGTTTCAACGGCGAGCGCGTCACGCGTGACGCGCATCGCCGTCTCCTGATCGACCTTCTTCCCGGGCGTGAACGCTGCTGCAATCGGAATGTTGTTTGCTGCGGTCACTACACAGCACCCATAGCCGTAATAGAAGTCATCGTCAGTGTGATCGTAGTTCCACTGAGCGTCTTCATCACGCTGACTAACCGGAATATCAGTTCCATCGATTCGAAAGAGTTTGCCGAGCGGGACTCAGTACTTCACAAAGCTGCTTTGTTGAATAGCTGCTGAACGATGGTTAGAGTGGCTCACAGAGCTTTTCTATGTTGATGATGGCGAACATGAGGACAATTTCACGGAACTGTCGATACCAGCCCAGCGCTCGCACGGCATCGCCGAGCGAGCGCTTCGTTGTCGAGTACGACGTTTCGGCCATCCAGCGCTGAGCGTAGCCTTTTGTCCGGATAAGCGTGTTGTTCCCTGTCGTGAGTGGTTTCGATCCACGCTGTAAGATCAGTGGTTCGACACCGAGGGCGTAGAACTCGTATTTGGTGTGCCAGTTGTGGAAGGCTTTGTCAGCAGCGACGGAAAGCAGGTCGTCCGCGTTCCGGCGGACGACCTGCGGCCCTGTCTTCGTATCGTGTTTCCACCGGGCTGAGATATGAACGTCAAGAACTGCAAGAGACTCTACATCGGTTAATGTGGTCACTTTCAGCGTCTGCACGCTATTCCCGGATCGCTGACGGTAATACGATGATGCAGCGTGTCGGTCGAAGAACGTACTGTCGAGAGCGACGTGTCCAGACTGCGGGTGTTGCTGCGCTGAAACGCGCAGCAACGCCCGCCACACCCACATTTTCAGCCGATCGAACGACTTGTAGATCGTGCTGTAATCCGGCAACTCGTCCTGATCGAGGCCAAGTACGTCACGAACCTCAGACATGTACTTCAGCCGGTTCGGCGTTTCACGGTAGCTATGGCCCTCTTCGAGCCGAAAACAGTGCAAAACGACATGTACCCAGCGGGCGAACCCGCCGCTGGCGGGCTCGCCCGCGTGCTTCCCCAACGCTTGTTTGGCTAGGTCTCGACACTGCTCAACGAAGTCGAGGATATCGATTTCCATACCAACCTCGATTTCCTCGACTTCATCCTTCTAACCCGTGATATCAGCTGATTAGATCGCTCTTCAACAGAGCACACAAAGCCGCTTAGTTAGAACGTCTGCTTGCTGTGAATGTGCCTAGCAAACAGCAGCAAGCAGACAGTGAAATCCACGAGGACCAGCTCCTTAACTTTCTCGTCAACGTTCTCACCGGCGCATTTACCCTGAACCTCGGAGAGAACGCTGAAATCGACCCAGAGGACATTTTCGAGGTCCTCGTCGGCGCGACCGCCGACGGGACCTCGATCTCTTCACTCTGCGAGAAGAGCGAAGACGCCCCCTCGGCGAACGACGTTCTCTATCACCTACGCACCAAGTTCGACCTCGAAACTGTCGAATCAACTGGGAACACGCTTCTCCAGCAAGATGTCCTCGAAACGCTCCCCCAGCAGGTGGAGGTCGTCGCGGACCTCCACCTGCGGCCCTACTACGGTGATGAAGACGAGACTGACGGCCTCTACTACAGCGAGGCCAAAGCAGGAACGACTGCGTTCCACGCTTACGCCACACTCTACGCCCGCGTGAACAACAAACGCTACACCTTGGCGGTGCGCCGTCTCACCGACGGCGACACCGCCAGCGACATCCTCGCTGAGTTTCTCGGACTAGTCAGCAACTTCGACTTCGACGTCAAAGCGGTCTATCTTGACAGCGGCTTCTACGATGGAAAGTGTCTCACGTTACTCCAAGCCCACAATTTCGCGTACATCGTTCCGGTGATCAAGTGGGGCAGCAAGATCAAGAACGAACTCAGCACCGGTTGGAGTCGTGAGATCACTCACGATCTCACGACGTCCTACGGCGAGAACGAGTGGACCGTCGAGTTTCCAGTGATGATCGACTGTACCTACAAGAACGGTCGATACGGTGAGCACGGGGTGGCGCGTCACGGCTACGCCGTCGACGCGCCGTTCGTCGATGAACCTCGACAGGCCCGATCCCACTACAGCAAACGGTTCGGGATCGAAGCGAGCTACCGGCTCTCCGAGTCAACGATCATCTCGACGACCACGCAAGATCCAACGAGACGGCTGTTGTTCGTCGTTCTCAGCCTCTTGATACAGAACGTCTGGCGGTACTTGCACTGGGAATATGTGGCGACGCCTCGCCGAGGCGGGCGTCGCCTCTGGTGGTGGCCCTTCGAAGAATTCGTCGACATGGTGACTCGGGCAGCGTGGACGGCCCTCGCGGTGCGTCGGGCCGTCCCCTCGAATCGGCCACCGGATGATCGCTTCCACCGGTAACCGGTAACCGAGGACGCCCTATCGACCAGTGGCAACACCGTCGCGTCGGCGGCTGATCGCCGCCGACTGCGACAGTCCCTCGTCTCTTGTCGTCGGGTAGATCTACAGAGAACAGAGCCAGCTCTGATTCGTCGGCAAATCACGCTTCAGCGCCAGTTAGGTGAGGCTGATTTGTGAGGTACTGGGACTTGCTCGGCAAGCTCGTGGACTAACTCAATGAACACCTCTTCTGCAACGAGTGCGAAGTCAGTGATGAACCGATCCAGCGTCCACCGAGACGGCGGTTGCTCGAATCCACACTGTCGCCAGACATCTTCATTCCGTAGCTCTCGCTCCATTGGTCGAAGTCCGTAGATATCGCGGTAGAAGCAATGAAGGACGCCTTTCAGTAATTCTGGGGGCTCGTGTATCCGTGTTCGCCCCCTCGAATCGGGGGCGAACACGGGGTAGTCCGTGAGAAACGAGAGATCAAGCGGCTCAAGAAGTGCTGTTGTCTCTGTCTCCAGAGCTTTGAAAACCTGTGCGACCGTATCGTTATCCGGTAGGGCGGTTTTGCTGCTGGACACATCAAACTCGTCCTACCACTTCCTTGTGGAGACTTCTGCACCACCGCCTCAGTCAAAGAATTCCAAAAGATTTATCTTATGAGGAGTATGATCAGTGCAATGTGGTAATAATGGACACAAGAAGTAACCGTAGAGCCTTTATAGCTGCAACTGGAGCAATAGGAACTAAAGCCCTTGCTGGCTGCCTAGGCAGTGATGGAGATGGTGTTATCGGGATCGGCACTTCAGAAGGGGGGGCAAACCAAGAAACAACGAACGCACTTCAGCGAGGACTTAATGAATATGGTGAAGTAGCCCAAATTTCTGCACTAGAAACCCCTGGGAGCGCAGCGAATTTGCGTTTGTTTGACGAGGGTGAATCAGATGGTGGCGTGTCTAGTGTAATGGATTATAGGGCAGCACAGAATGAAGAAGGAGAATTTGCAGAAGATACTCTTGATAATCTTCCTCAACAAGTATTCAACCAAATTGAAATTGTTATGAACTTTTGGACGAGGGAAGAGACAGATATTGATTCAGTCAGTGACATTGCAGAGCAGGATGCTGTTGTTTGGGCTGGAAACCCCGGTACTGGAATTCGGAACACAACCTCTGCAGCTTGGGAGAGTCTAGGCTTTTGGAATGACTGGGAGGTGTCAGACCTTGATATTGGAGATGCCCCAGGAGCATTAGAAGAAGGACGTATTGATGTTACTTTAGGATATGCAGCTAATGGCTCTCCACCCCCCTTCTTTGATGAAATGATGTCGCGTGTGGAGTTACGTCATGTTGAAATGGATGTTGAGGTGGATGAATATCAAGATGCTGACGGGGTTGCATATATTGAACAGACAGAAATTCCAGATGAGGATGGAGATCTTGGTGATAATGAAAACCAAATAGAAGATGCATGGGTACAGGCAAACCATCTCTTTTTAGGAGAGCATGTTGATGAGCAAGCAGTTTATGAAATTTGTGAAATTAGCCATGAGAATAATGACTTTATTCGAGAAGCCTCAGACTCGTACCCAGATCACACCGATATAGGTCGTATGACTAACAACTTTATGGATGATGTCCCTATTCATCCGGGCGCCGAAGAGTTTTACCAAGAGAACGGACTAATGTAATATGTTTCTAAGTATCATGTCTTCATTAGAATACCATAATATTGATGTAAATAAATTACTGGAGAAAGCCACTATAGCATTTTCAGTAGTGTTTTGGCTGTATATTCTATATGCTGCATTTAGTGGCGCATCCCGGGAAATTCTAACGATTGTATTTTTAGGTGGTTGTATGTCTATTTATGTCCTGAATGAATTGGCAGACCCCTTAGATAAAGAAGGATATCTGAACCAAATGGTTCTAATATTTATATTATTAATTTCTATAGCCTCAACCATATATATGTATATTAACTTTTCCGATTTGAACTCAACAAGGATTGGGTATGCATATACTCATGAATATATGATGGCACTATTGTTTGTAACTTCCATTGTTTATGTTACGTGGCGAGAGTTTGGTTCTGTATTTCTATTTCTTATACTATTCTCAATAATATTCGGATATTTTGGACAATATATGCCAGGAGTGTTCTCTCATGGAGGGCTATCTACGACAAGAATATTAAATATATCAATGCTCGATATTAGTGGCATTTATGGGTCTATATCTATGATAATAGCAGCATGGGTAGCGCTATTTTTACTTTATGCAGGGTTACTAAAAGGATATGGTGCTTTCGAAATAATAACGATTATGGCATTACGATCCGGGAAATACGTAAAAACCGGGGTCTTCCAAACAGCCGTGATCGCTAGTGCAATAATCGGGTCTATAAATGGCAGTCGAACTGCAAATGCGGCCATGACCGGATCGATAACAATTCCAATTATGGTAGACTCTGGTCTGAAACCAAAGTCAGCTGCAGCTATCGAGGCTGATGCCTCGACATTAGGTCAGATTCTGCCACCTGTCATGGGTGCTGGCGGATTCTTAATGGCCTCATTTCTTGGGATATCATACGCTGATGTTATGATTGTAGCTGCCCTTCCTGCAATTATAGTTATAGTATGCTTATTTGTTGGAGTCCATTTGACAGCTACCTCAGAAGTTGATACAGCAAAAATTGATATTAACCAGAAAATTAGCGGTATAATGGATGAAAATGATGTTGTTACTAACAATTGGATAAATGCCCTTGTCTTTCTCCCTCCGTTTATTCTACTAATCTACTTATTGGGTGTTTTGAGATATACTATCCCGACATCTGGATTAGCCACTGTTTTATTGATGATGTTAACTGGATCGATATACACTATTCATAGAGATTATAATATGGATTCAAGTATAGGTGATTTAGTTATTTCTGCTATTAAAGATACTGTTGATGGGTTTTATCAGGGGGCAGTTATTCTTGCTCCAATTGCCCTAATTGTAGCTACTATAAATATAGCTGTTGATATATTCTTAGCCACTGGTGTTCCAAATGCAATAACTTTGGCAATGATGGATATGACTGACGGAATTATGCTATTTACTGTTTTGCTTGCATTAGCCGTATGTATAATACTTGGTCTTGGTATGCCAACGGTTGCCGCTTATACGATCGTAGCTATCTTAATAGCACCAACCCTGATAAACCAGTTTGGTGTCGAACCGCTAGCAGCGCATTTCTTTGTATTTTACGGTGCCTGTCTATCAGGTATCACTCCACCAATAGCACCAACCTGTGCTGTTACTTCAGGAATAGCAAAATCAAAATTCCTGGAAACAGCTTCGAAATCGGTCAAGTTATTTGCGCCAATGTTTATACTACCAATTTCATTCATTTACCGAGAGGAGTTAATTGTGGGTGATCCATCGCTATGGACTGTCGCTATATTTATCTCAACTATTGTTGGATCAATAATGCTAATTTATTCCTTGAATAGCAGTATAGAAGCTAAAAAGACTAATAAATTATTCATAAGTGTGGTTCTATTTCTATCTGGTATCATCATGATGACTCATCCAAATATTACTTTTAGTTATATAATCGGTGCTGCATCAATACTAATCGCCATGCTAACACTGAAAATAGATTCATCCAAGGCCAAACAGGATACTGCTTCTGTGCAGTAGACCTGTGATCAACTAATCATCAAACATTCATTGTAATTGTTCTTGACAGAAACAGTTGCCACAGCGATCTTTCGGCTGCGGCGAATGATTCGCTCGCTGTAGAAGCCGCGATCAGCAAGCAATAACTCGACACCAAAGGAATAGATGGCGACACGGCTGAGAACGCGCTCTACCACACTAATTTCTGTCTCGTCATCCCTGACGTAGTTATTGCCAGTGTCACTTATTTATCGTCGGTTATATCTATATCTGGAGCATATTCAACTCAATTTCATTAGATATTCCGAGAAGTAGATCTGGGATTTCACTTTCATATTTTTCATTCTTCATTCGATGGGTTGGTCCGGATACACTGAGTGCCCCATAAAACTCACCATTTGGATGTTGAATTGGAACGCCTACTGCTCGAAAACCAGATATAGATTCCTCATCATTAAAAGAATATCCACGTTGGCGTGTTTTCTTGATCTCCTTCTTGAGTTTAGATTTGTCAACTATAGTATTATCTGTGATATTTTTCAAATCTACAGTTGAGAAGAATTCTTCAACTCTGTCTTCAGAGATATTTGACAAAATCACCTTACCTGCAGCAGTTGCATGAAGGTCTTGTCGACGCGTTCCTACATCAGCGCCAGTATCAATACCGTTTTTCCCGATCTTCGTGTATATATGAATTGCATGTAATTGCTCCTCAACAAGAAATTGCGCTCTTTCTCCCGTTCTCTCAGCAAGTTCCTTAACCTTTGATTCAATTAATATGTACCCTTCCTTCTTTTTCCTAGCTGTCTCACCTAGAAATAATAGCTTAAGACCCAGCTCATAATCACCATTATTATTAATTAAGTATCCTTGTTTTTCTAGTGTTTTCAGCTGATTATGTATTGTACTTTTAGGGAGATCCAGTTCTTGAGCAAGTTCAGTCACTCCTGCATTCTCCAACTCCCCCACTTTCTCTAAAATATCAAATGCCCTATCTATTGATTGAACAGGTCCGGAAGGTTGGTCTCTATGGGCCATAGATGGCTATACCAAGCTAGTGGACTTATAGTTCAGTATTATGGGACAGACAATAATATATAATAATATAGAAGGGTAGGAATGTTAAATTGGCGGTAAGATATATAATATTCTGCTTTGTTGAATAGCTGCTGAACGATGGTTAGAGTGGCTCACAGAGCTTTTCTATGTTGATGATGGCGAACATGAGGACAATTTCACGGAACTGTCGATACCAGCCCAGCGCTCGCACGGCATCGCCGAGCGAGCGCTTCGTTGTCGAGTACGACGTTTCGGCCATCCAGCGCTGAGCGTAGCCTTTTGTCCGGATAAGCGTGTTGTTCCCTGTCGTGAGTGGTTTCGATCCACGCTGTAAGATCAGTGGTTCGACACCGAGGGCGTAGAACTCGTATTTGGTGTGCCAGTTGTGGAAGGCTTTGTCAGCAGCGACGGAAAGCAGGTCGTCCGCGTTCCGGCGGACGACCTGCGGCCCTGTCTTCGTATCGTGTTTCCACCGGGCTGAGATATGAACGTCAAGAACTGCAAGAGACTCTACATCGGTTAATGTGGTCACTTTCAGCGTCTGCACGCTATTCCCGGATCGCTGACGGTAATACGATGATGCAGCGTGTCGGTCGAAGAACGTACTGTCGAGAGCGACGTGTCCAGACTGCGGGTGTTGCTGCGCTGAAACGCGCAGCAACGCCCGCCACACCCACATTTTCAGCCGATCGAACGACTTGTAGATCGTGCTGTAATCCGGCAACTCGTCCTGATCGAGGCCAAGTACGTCACGAACCTCAGACATGTACTTCAGCCGGTTCGGCGTTTCACGGTAGCTATGGCCCTCTTCGAGCCGAAAACAGTGCAAAACGACATGTACCCAGCGGGCGAACCCGCCGCTGGCGGGCTCGCCCGCGTGCTTCCCCAACGCTTGTTTGGCTAGGTCTCGACACTGCTCAACGAAGTCGAGGATATCGATTTCCATACCAACCTCGATTTCCTCGACTTCATCCTTCTAACCCGTGATATCAGCTGATTAGATCGCTCTTCAACAGAGCATAATATTCTATATTCAGATCCGGTGAACCTCGTAGAAGAGTGCTGGTGACGACTCAATCAGGTACTGGGCAACCGTCTGTTCAGCACACTGGATGAACTTCAAGAGGCTGCACTGACTGCGCTTGACGCCATTGAACCACCGAACGTCTTTACGTACTTATGTCCTTGAGTATCAACCTCCTGCTTCTCCTCAGAGGAACTCGTCCCGAGTAGTTCTTCAATTACCTGCTCTCCATCCTCACAGAGAGTAATTGGTCCCGTCCCAAAGTCGTCTAGAGTTCGCCTCTGGTAGCTTCAGTTAACACCTCCATTGTGATGGCTGTTTTGGCTGAGCGCTCGAGCAGTTCGTCGGCGAACGCCGCGAACTGCTCGGGATCGGCGTACTGCACCAGATTTAACCAGAGAAGCGACTCTAGCCCCGCTTCTGACCACCGCATCCATTGATTCTTACACCGTTTGAGCGTGTCATAGAAAGCGTCACGTACGAAGCAGCAGGGTGCGCGAAGTGTGTCCAACACAAGCGCAACCCTGCAAGACGTAGCTTCGGTAGACGACTTCTTGAATGTCGCGGCTACCGAGACAGTACCGCTGTTCGAGCACCTTGAGTTCGAGTTTCTGCTGGAGTACGACGTGTTCGCCCCCTCGAAGCGGGGGCGAACACGAGTCCACCAGCCTCCAGATCTCTTTCGTGGCTTTCTGCACTGCTATTACAAGGACATCTACGGCACACGTCCGGTTGTACGAGAACTCCAGCACGGCCTCGTTTGGTACTACTGCGGACTCGACAAACCACCTTCCAGAGACACGATTGATCGGTTTCTTACCGACCTCGAACACGTCATTGACGATCTCTTCGACAGGCTCGTCGAGCAGGCCGCTGCCCGCGGCCTGCTCGACTCGACATACTCCATCGATTCGACGCACATCAACGCGATCCAGTACAACGACGCCGCCTCATGGAACTACGATCCAACAGGCGAAGAGTACTACTACGGCTTCGGCTGTACGATCGTCTCAACCGGTGCAAAGATCCCGATAGCAGCGGAGTTCACACAGGCCAAACAAGCAGACCAAGAGACGGCGATGCGCGTCACGCGTGACGCGCTCGCCGTCGATACACCGGTCTGGATGCTTGGAGACAGCGCCTACGATATCCTCGATTGGCACGATCACCTGCTGGCCGCAGGGGTCGTGCCAATCGCTCCATACAATCCGCGAAACACCGACGACCCGAAAGACATCGAGTACAGGGTCGAAGACCGAATCGAGGAACACAGCGAGGACGTTCAGTTAAAACAATCCATCTTGGACGAGACGTACAACAACCGGACAGGAGTCGAACGAACCAACGACGCAGTCAAGGACTGCGGCCTCGGGCACGTCCGCGCCCGAGGCCGCGTTCATGCACGAACAGAAGTGTTCCTTGCACTGTGTCTCCGACTCGTCATTGCAATCACCAACTACGAGCGAGGAAACGAACCGGGCTGTGAGATGCTATGAGATGGATTCTATGACACGCTCTCGTGTTCTCCAGCAGTTGTAACGGCTGTTCGTGTCGTGGTGCCAGCGCGCTGGAAACGGCGGTCGCCGTTTCCGCGCGCGTGTTTCTCCCCACAATACGCCTCGACGAGGCGCTCGTCGAGGCTTCTGACGATCTCCTCGAGGATAGTGGCCTCGAGTTGAATCTCGGTAAGAGATTCAGCGAGCGTGGCAAGCGGTAGCGTTTTGTCTGGGTCGAGACTAACTGTGAACTGCGCGTCGATTGTGGCGTGCATGGGTCACTTCGGGGTAGGTACCAGAGGTGACCCTGTTTCCACAGGAGTCAGTTACGACTCTAGACCAGTTTGGGACACGACCAGTAGCTCACAGAGAACAGCTGCTTGGTCAAGAAGTGCGTCGAAGAGCCGTTCAGTCGGTCGATACAGCGCATGGTGTTCATCAACAGAATATGACGCTTTCTCATCATCTGTGTATGAGAGAAATCCGCTTTTGAGAAGCGGAGCAAGGGTAGTATCCAGCGCAGTTCCGGAACGGCCAGATTCGACTTCGAGGGTGTGTCGAGGGAACTCAGAAAGGAACCGCGTACAGCAACTCAGGACGTGAGCACGTCGATCAGCGAATAGTTCGTTGAGCGCAGTACGATGGGTGCGTGTCCAATACTCATCGAGTTTGACGTAGGTGCGAACGATAGGGGAAAGCTCGTTCAAGGAACCATTCGCATGGACGATGCCAAGGTCGTTGAGCGCATGTTGGTCTTTGGTGTCCAGAGACTCGCCGAGGGGATGGAGAACGGTTTGAAGCGCCTCGTGGTACCGCGAAGTGAGAAATTCCCCGGCAACAACGTGGGCGTTCACGATATTTCGAGTTGGGTGCATTGACTCGTGGTGATCGGGGTTTCGGTGGTCGACGTGGGTTCGTGGGTAGCTCATAGAGCACCTCTTCCAACGTGGCGTTGAGCATTAACATACCGAGCAGTTAGGCTCGAGACTGTTGTTGTGAAGGATTAACCAACATTCCGCCGTCGATACGCACCAGTGTTGGTTAACACGAAGACCGCTCGATTCAGGAACTATTCTCGGAAACGGGTTCAAAACAGAGCCTACTGGGAACTGTACCGGGATTGGAGGGGACCAAGTCGAGTTCCCTGAAACGCGGAAGTGCCACGCCGCGGCTTATCGGGAACGTAGACAACTAGTCGAGTATGGGAGAACACTCAACGTCGAACCGATTGGCGGTGGACCAGCCAACACGGGGCGCTGACCGCAATCGGTCCCTTGCTGACCAGGCCGATCCAGCTACGGACGAGATGTTGTTGCCGGCACTCGAGGACGGCATCACGCTGCTCGACGTGGAAGGAGGCCGCGGCGTCCCGATCCTGCAGTCGCTCGTGCTCGACCATCTCCTCCTGCACGACGGGCCCGCCTTCTGGGTCGACGCAAATGGTCACGCGACGACGACGACACTCGCTCAGATCGCGCCCAGTCAACGGTTGCTCAACCGAATTCACGTCGCCCGCGGATTCACCGCCTACCAGCACTACGGCGCCGTCTGTGATCTCCCGTCAGCGGTGAATAAGGTAATCCAGTCGTCCACCGCCGGTTCTGGGGCGGCCGGTCAACGGGCACCAGGTCGCGACGAGGACGCATCGCCCCACACGCCCGCCCTCATCGTCGCGCCGGCCGTCGACGCCCAGTACCGCGCCGACGATACCCTCGGCGAAACCCACGCGGGAACCCTTCAGGCTCGAACTCTCGCTCGGTTGGCAACCTACGCCGAGGGGTACGACATCCCGGTGCTCGTTACGCGAAACGAACGAAACGAATTCACCGAATCAGTCGCGACGGTCGCCGACCACCATCTGGAGTGCGAGCAAACTCGGATGGGGCCACGGGTCATCGGCGAGGACTTCGAGACGCTCGTCTATCCCGTCGACGACGGCGCGTACTACCAGACGACATTCGCGTACTGGCGGCAGCTGCTCGCGGCACGCGCTACGCAGGTCGGCGTGGAACCGACGACGCTGGCGCCGTCGACGCCGACCTCGGAGGGTGTCGGGACGGGCGTCACAGCTGACGGTGAGACGGTGGCGGCAACCGCGGACCCCCTGCTCGATGCGTGGACGGCGACCGGGACAGGAGGCCGATAGCGATGGGGCGGACGAACCCAACCTACCGAGATGCGCTGCGGGCTATCGAAGAGCGCTGGGCGGAGTTCCGGCGGGCACTGCGGCGTCGCGACCAGCCGCGATTCGACCGGCTGTTCGAGTACGCCCGCGAGCACGCCGACGCGAGCGGGCTATTGAACCACCAGAATCCGCTGCTGCCGGCGCTACTCAGCATCGATCTCGAACAGGAGGGCCGACTCGACGACCATGAGGAGCGCCTCGAGGAACTCGAGGCCGCGGTCGCAGCACGCGATGACCAGGAGAGCGCCCCGCCGGACGCGAACCCGTGACGATGCCGTTCAGTATCGACTTCCTCGACGACGGCCGCGTCCTGGAGTGGGAGGCAACCGCCGATGGCGCCGTCGCGACCGAGTGCGATGACTACACCCCACGCTTCTACGTCGCCGCTCGCGACCCTGATGACAACCTTGACCTCACGACACTCCAGTCGGTGTACGACCAGCACCCGGATGTCGTCGCGACCGAGATGGTTGCGCGACGGCCGGGCTTTCGACGAGACGAGGAGACCGTTCTCGCCGTCGACGTCGCCCACATCGACCGCGTCACCCCACTCGTCCGGCAGGCACGCCAGTTGTCGGACTATCCAGTCGGGGATCTCGCCTGTTTCAACGTCGACTTCTCGCGAGAGTTCCGGTACTGTCTGGAGACCGGTGCCGATCCGACACCCGCGAGCGAGCTGTCGACGCTCCGGCTCAGTATTCCGGTGACCGAAACGAGCAACGACGTCTACGAGAAACTGTCCGCCGCCGGCGACACCGTCACCGGCTCGCCGACGGATATCCTGACCGCCGTCCAAGGGGCACTCGAAGCGCACGATCCGGATGTCCTGGTCTGCTCAACCAGCGAGATCGTCCCGACCCTGTACGAGATGGCGACGGACGCCGGCGTCGACGACTTCTCGCTGAGCAGGTGGCCGGACGTCGACTATCAGCAGCTCGCGAGCCGGTCGACGTACTCGAGTTACGGCCGCGTCGGTCACTCGCCGGCGCGGTACAACGTGCCTGGCCGGGCGATCATCGACGAGTCGAACACGTTCTTCTACGGGGAGACGAACCTCGACGGCGTCCTCGACCTCGTGTCGCGCTCGAAAAAGCCCGTCCAGGAGCTCGCGTGGGCGTCGATCGGGAACGTGCTCACGGCGATCCAGATCTGCGAGGCCCACGACCGCGGCGTCCTCGTGCCGTGGAACTCCTGGCGCCATGAGTTCTACAAACCGATGGGGACGCTCCACGACGCCGACCGCGGCGGCTTCATCTTCGCACCCGAGGTCGGCCTCCACGAGAACGTCCACGAACTCGACTTCTCCTCGTTGTACCCGAACATCATCTGTACCCGGAACGTCTCGCCGGACGTCATCCGGTGTAGCTGCCACAGCGACCGCGACGACGTCCCCGGCCTCGGGTACTCAATCTGCGACGACCGGGGCTACCTCGTCGACGTGCTACAGCCGATCATCGACGCTCGCGACGAGATCAAGGCGGCCATCCGTCGCGAGAAGGAACGAGACGACCCCGATGAGGATCGACTGGCAGAACTCGAGGGGCGTTCGGGAGCGCTGAAGTGGATCCTCGTCGCCTGCTTCGGCTATCAAGGGTTCAGCAACGCGAAATTCGGCCGCATCGAGTGCCACGAAGCGATCAACGCGTTTGCTCGCGAGATCCTACTAACGGCGAAACAACGGCTGGAAGCTGGCGGCTGGCGCGTCGTCCACGGCATCGTCGACTCCATCTGGGTGACGCCGGACCCCGACCTCGACGACGAGGACCGCGAGGACCTCGAGACGCTCACGACGGAGATCACGGAACGTGTTGAGATTCGGCTCGAACACGAAGCCCACTACGACTGGGTGGCGTTTGTGCCGCAGCGCGAGAGCGACGCTGGTGCGTTGACGAAATACTTCGGGAAGGTCGCCGGCGACGACGAGTTCAAGATACGTGGTATCGAAGCTCGGCAGCGCTCGACTCCATCGTTCATCGAGGACGTCCAGCGGGATTGTCTCGAACGGCTCGACGCGACTCGATCCCCGGATGCCGTACTTGACTGTCTTCAGGACGCGATCAGTCGCCTCCACGCTGGGACGGTGCCGGTCAAGCAGCTCGTCGAACGGAATCGTGTCTCCAAGCCGCTGGAAGGGTACACGCAGAACACACAGAACGTGGCGGCGCTAAAGCGGGCTCGCGACCAGGACCTCGCCATCCACCCGGGACAAGACATCCAGTACGTGGTCGTCGACGACGAGAAGAGTTCGCGAGAGCGGGTCGCGTTGGCTCACGAAGAGACGGAGTCGTACGATGCGTCGTACTACGAGACGCAACTCGTCAGAGCTGTCGAGAGTGTGCTGGCACCGCTTGGCTGGGATCGGACGGAGATTCAACGCGAGATCGCGGAAACTCGGGAAACGGACCTGGCCGCCTTCACCGAGATTGAGAGATGTTAACCAACACTATCGAGGTGTCGAGTGATTTGTTGGTTAATTCTGAGTGGAGACACGGAAGGGAGCTGGAGAGAATACCTCGCCCACACACCCCTCGTCCAGAGTGAAAACCGACCAGAGGTGTGGGGTGAGGTCCACGGGAAACGGGGGTTCTTGTGAGAGGATATCAGCAAGAATCACGGAAAGACTGTCTGAAACGGGAGAAAACGGAAGAAATGGAACAGCAAACACGAGCAGCGGTTCGAAACCACCCGGACGAATGCCGCCTTCGTCCTCTTCTTTGTGCTGAATGCACTTGGAGAGTGGTAGGAAGTGGGTAGTAATAAAACCTCTAGGTAATGCTATGAAGATTGGTATGTTTAGAGGATCTTCGACTGTGTGACGACCGCTGTTAGAGGGATACACGCCTCACGTCTTGTGATTTCAGTACTTCCCAGCCGACTCGTCGTGTGGTTTCCACCCGGTGAGCTGTGGGACTCTCGTAGCGTTTCACTCTGGACGAGGGGTGTGGGGGTTCGATTCCGTCGTCCGTGTATTATGAGACGTTGAAGGAACAATCGTCATTCTGACTATTCGTCAACCAGCGAAGCGGCACCAAAGCCGAAATCGGGATTAGTATCTCCCGACCTTCCTCGTCAACCGGAATCAGGAGGCCCAATCCCAACAGTTCCGATTGTACCCTGATTTGCTTCGGCTGGAGATCTGACCTGCGTCTTCACTCTTGATTGGGGGTGCCGACGAACGCTCGACACCATCACTCGAGGTTCACACTCCACTCCAGCTCGTCACACCGGCGCTTTCACTCTGGACGAGGGGTGTCTGCCGTGCGTCAGACGCCCAGGGCCGATGTGTCCTCTCATAGATATGATTGATTACCCGGTTCGGGAGATACACTCTGGACAGGGGGTGTCGTCTCAACCAAGTACGCTGCTCCCGGATGGAGGACTATTCACTCTTGACCAGGGGTGTGTCAAACCCGCTCCAGTCCGGCGTTTTCACTCTGGATTAGGGGTGCCGGTCTGCGTCAGTAACTCTCGCTCCGAATCCGATTTCACTCGGGACCGGCTCGACTCTTTGTGAGGATGATACGCCAGCGACAAAACATCAGAAGACGACCATAGCCCGATTTACACTCTGGTCGAGGTAGCCAAATCATTAAGTAGGTCCCATCCGCGATGTCTGATATTGATGGCTGAGGAACCGTCCCAACTCTCTGACTTCGACGGCCGCTACGAGGATCCCGCTGACGATCCCCTCTTTGACTTTGATGAAGACGACCCCGACCGCGCCAACATTTTCGCTCGCAAAGAGCTGCTTAAGGTGGGCCACGTCCCTGAAAGTGGCCGTATCGTCGGCCGGGATGGCGAGATCAAGGCCGTTGCTGCTGAACTCAGACCGATCGTTCGTGGCGATCCGCCCAACAACGTGATTATTTACGGCAAAACGGGAACCGGGAAGTCACTCGTTGCCCGTCACGTCACCGAGCGAGCCCGGCGAGCCGCGGAGTCGAACGGTGTGTCCGTCGGCACGGTCTACGTCGACTGCGCGCAGCACAACACACAGACACGCGTCGCGAGGACAGTGACTCGTTCACTCAACGAGACGGACGAGACTGACTTCGATATTCCACGCGCAGGGATTGGCAGCGGTGAATACTACGACTATCTCTGGGAGATTCTGGATACTGCCTACGAGTCAGTCATCATCATCCTCGACGAGGTGGACCGACTCGATGACGATGATATTCTTATGCAGCTCTCGCGGGCTCGCGAATCGGGGAAAGCGGATTGCCACCTGGGCGTCATCGCAGTCAGCAACAAGATCGAGTATCGCGACCAGCTGAACGAACGCGTCAAGTCCAGTCTTCGCGAGGAGGAGTTCGTCTTCCAACCCTACGACGCGAATCAACTGCGCGAGATTATGAAGCACCGACGGGACGCGTTCCACGATGGCGTTCTCTCGGATGATGTGATCCCGCTGACGGCGGCACTAGCCGCTCAAGAACACGGTGACGCCAGAAAGGCCATCGAAATTCTTCGTCACGCCGGCGAACTGGCCGAACGAGAAAACGTCGATACAGTCGTCGAGGAACACGTTCGCGATGCCCAGGAGTGGGCTGAAATCGATCGCTTCGAGGAGCTTCTCCGTGGATCGACGACCCAAGTCAAATTCATCCTCTATTCGCTCGCGCTGCTCACCGAAGAGAATCCGAACGAGGACGGGTTTTCGACCAACCGTATTTTCGAACGGTATCAGGCGACGACAGAGAAGGCTGATGCGAAGACTCTCAGCGAGCACCGCGTCTACGAGCTGTTGAAAGAGCAGGCGTTCCTCGGTGTCGTTGAATCAACTCGGACCGGGGGTGGCCGGGGTGAGGGCAGTTATCTCGAGCACCGGCTGGTTCAGGACACCGGTATCGTGTTGAAATCTGTCCTCCGGGACAGTCGGCTGGAAGACTTGGCCTAGCTGCCGTTTCGGTCGCTGACCACACCCCTGATCACGAGTGTATCTCTCGACACGTCGGAAACGCGGGGTATCTTCTCTCCGAGTTTTACTTGTCTTAGTTGACCGGACCCATTCACACTCTGGGGGGTGTCCTCTGCTACGATACTAATTGCGCGCGACAAACATCCGGCTTCGGTTCACAACCGTTTACTCGTCGGGGCTGACGGGACCTTTATACTGGGAACGTACCTTATCTCCCTCCCGCCACTGCCAGTAGTAGTAGCGATTGTCGTTGATCTCCTTGATCGTGATCGTCGCTTTGGCAGGGACGTCGTCTGGGAGATCGTCTGGTCGCTCTTCGACCTCTTCTTGATTTGCCGATTCCTCGAGACGGGCCTCGCGTTCCTTGTGCTCGGCGAGCGCTTCAGCGTACGTCGCAACGTCTCGGAGCTGTTCCGGGTCCGACTCGTTGAGCGTGTTGACGATCTCCGTCGGGAGGTTCGCTGGTGGGGTCGGGGGTTCGTAGGACATCGGCTATACTCGTGTTAACCAACACGGCCCACAAATCCATAGTTTTGTTGGTTAAGACGATGGAGACGGTTCTCGCGATTGCTGGCTGTAACACTATACGAAACTTCTTTATATACTAGTTTCGTACTATGTTACACCGTGCTCCGGCGCATCGAACTCGAGGTCCTCGCCACGGTCGACCGCGGCGACACGATCTCCGAACTCGCGACGAAGCTCGACCACAGCGAGAGTTACCTCTCTCGTGCCGTCGCCGACCTCGTCGAGAAGGGACTCGTCTACACGGAACGCGACGGCCGCCGAAAACGAGTCATCCCGTCAGATGCTCGCGCCGTCGAACTCTACCGGGACCTCGTCCGTCAGCACTCCCACATCGACTTCCCCGAACTGCTGACCAGCAAGGCACTCGAGGTGCTGTACTACCTCGACCAGCCGCGAACCGTCTCCGAGATCGCCGGCCGGAGCGACAACTACCGCAACACGGTCAACCGCGTCCTCAAGCGTTTTCGCGACCGTGGGCTCGTCGGGACGGCCGACGGCCACTACGAGTTCAACGCCGACTTCGACCGCCTCCACGAGTTCGCCCGTGAACTCGTACACCATCTGCATCGCCACCGCCTCGAAGCCGTTGCCCCGAAGGGCACGATTCTTTGGGAGGACTACGACGAATTCCTCGCCCAGGCCGAGACGGAGATCGACGCGGAGGCGTTCCACGAAACCGGCCTCGCTCGGTTCGCGGCCTTCGACCTCCAGTTCCTGCTCACCGGCCATCGCTACTACGTCTACTCCGAGGATCTCGACGCAGTCTCGCCGGCGGAACTTTGCTGTCACACACTACTGATCGACGACGGCAGCCGCCACCGCTCGTACTGTCTCCTCCTGCTCAGCCACGTCGACGTCGACGAGGCGGACCTCCGAGAGCAGGCGGCTAAGTATGGCCTTGAAGCCGAAATCGACGCCTTGCTGCGCTACCTCGAGACGCACGGCGAGGTTGATGACGAGCAGCTCCCGGAGTGGGACGAGTTCCAGGAGCTGGCGGCTGAGTACGAGGTGCCACTACCACAGTAAGCTCACTACGGTCTAGGTGCCGTGGTGTTCACCGTGGACTCCCGCTCTGGCCGAATCCGGCAGGGGCTTGACCCCGTTCGCGTTCAGCATCCCGGTGTTCAAGCGCACGCCTACGGGTGCGCCTCCCTCGCCCCCAGTTTGGTTGCGAAGGAGTCGATAGCCGATGTTCTTCGCTGCGTTGTAGTCCGCGTGGTTCTCGTACCCACAGGACTGACAGCAGAACGTGTCCTGCGACGGGCGGTTTTCCGTATGGGTGAAGCCACAAGATGAACACCGTCGGGATGTGTTCTTCGGGTTCACTTGTTCAACCTGGATCCCGCGTACCTCAGCCCTGTACGAGACGTAGTCGTACAGACGACGGAACGCCCACTCGTGGAACTTACGGGCGTCGGGCATCCGATCGCGGATATCCGTCAAGTTCTCGAAGGCGATCACCGTGCAGCCATTTTCAGCTGCCTCGTCTACGAGTTCGTTCGCGACACCGTGAAGATACTGCTCGAAGCGTCCCGTTTCCTTGCGCCCGACTGCTTGGACGTTCTCGTGGGCCCACCGCGACCCACACTCTTGGAGCGATTTGCGGCGCTGAACGTACTCCTGTCGCCAGTGGTTGAGTTCGTCGGCAGACCAGAACACGCCAGTCGAAGTAACGGCGATGTTCTCGACCCCGAGGTCCACACCAAGAACCGTTCCGTTCTCGGCTGGAACGGGGTCGTCCACATCCGCCTTTGTTCGGACGTGGAGGTAGAAATCGCCACGGCGATAATGGAGTGTCGCACCAGTAGTCTCCCACTTGTTGCTCTGCAGATATTCGGAGAAGGGCGTTTCACGGGTTACCTCGGGAATGACGTACTCGACAGTGACGCGTCCCTCGACGGTAGATAATGAGGCGTGGTCGTCGTGGAATGTGGCGTTCCGCTGGTTATATTCCACGAACGGCGAGGTGAACGTGGGCAACGAAGCGTACTCACCCTTCGACCACTTCGCGACCACACTTTCGAGTGCGTCAACGGCACGGTCGCGAGCCGACTGAACGTGATTGCTGTGAAGCCGTGTCTGCTCGCGTAGTTCGTCGTAAGTCAGGTCGTGCAGGACTGACTTGCGAGTCTCGGCCCATTCGCCGTCCCACGCAGCATCTACGACATAGTTGGCGGCCCACCGAAACTCGTCGATGGTCTCGTGAAGCAGGTCCGCCTGCTCTTCGGTCACATCGAGTTTGACCGGAACAGTGCGGTGGACCTCCATATACATCACAAAACAACCTGTGATTAAAAGTATTAATAAGGAATAGTAGAGAGTCAACCCTGCTATGGACTGTGAGACGGCTCACGAGTGTCGGTTTTATCCCACACCCGTAGTCTCGGGTACTCCTATTGATCTACTATGAGACCCACATTCGGACGTGAGTACATCGAGAACGAATTCCAGCGAATCGGAGACGGGCTATCTGAACCGCTCACGGTCTACCTGATCGGTGGTGGCGCGATGTCGCTGCGCGACCTCAAGGGGGCGACGAAAGACATCGACCTGGTCGTCCCGGATGGCGACGCATACGGGCAGTTGTGGGCGGTCCTGATGGACCTCGGGTATGCGGAGGTCCAGTCGCTGGATCCAGATTACCGGGCGCTTGGCGCGACGAGCTGCGTCGAGAACGACGACGGGTGTCGCCTCGACATCTTCAACCAGCAGGTCGCGAACAAGCTCGTGCTCACCGACGGGATGCAACAGCGCAGCGAGCAGTTCCTCGACACGGATCGACTGACGGTCCGGCTGGTCAGCAACGAGGATATTTTCCTGTTCAAGGCAATCGCAGGCCGCGATGACGACATCGAGGACATGAATATGCTCGTGCAGGCCGGCCTCGATTACGACGTCGTCCGGGATGAACTCGAAGCCCAGATCGAACGCCTGGGTGACGATCAGTTCGCCACGTTCGCGAACGAGGCCCTGGTCGAACTCGAGGAGCGGTACGGGGTGACCACACCGATCGAGGCCCGTGTTCAGGAGCTCACGAATAGGTACTACCGGGGGCTCGAAGTCCTCCAGGCACTCGATGAACCGATGACCGTCGACGAACTGGCCGCGGAACTGGAGCTGGATGACGAGGAGGTTTGGGACCGGATCGCGTATCTCTCAACGTTCGACCGGGTCCGTCGGGATGGCGACACAGTCCGTCCCGTGGAGTAGTCTGGCCACGACTACGGGGAGGGAAGGCGGCCGTCTGGACGGGGAACGCGGCCCCGTTTGATCTCGTGATCGACGCGACGCAGATGCTTGCAGCCGCCTTCGGGTGAGCGCTGCTGCCAGTCGGGACAGGTACACGATTCGTCGACGACGTCGACTTCGTACCTGTTGCCGGACGCGGACTGCACCTCGTAGCGGCCACCTTTCGAGAGGAGTGAGACGTCCATCGCTTCGGCAACGGCACGCTTCGTGCGGGGCTCAAGATCGTCCTCCGACTGTGCGTTCTCGTCGACGACCAGTCGGTCGCGAACGTCGCCCGTTCGGCCACCGTCGGGAGCGACGGCTTCCGCAGGCCCCCTGAGCCGCTCGTGGAGCAGTTCCTCCACCGGATGGCCTTCCGGCCACAGGTAGTGGACCTCGCGGCGCTCGCGATGGTCGTAGGAGCCGCACGCCGCTGCGCACCCAGTCCAGACGCGCCAGGCACCGAGCGCGCCCATCACGTCGACGATGGCGCGGGGAACCGTCTGGTGGTCGTCCGGGAAGAACACCCGGAAGCGGGTACACGCCTCCTGCGGCGGGACGGTCTCCCACCAGTCTTCGCTGGAGCTCCAGCTGTCGTACATCGCCTTGTCGTTCCCGTAGCCGACGGTCACGCCGTTGATCGGCGTCCAGTCTGCTGGGAGGTGGTCCGCTTCGCCTTCAAGCACCCGAAGAACGGCGTATCGGAGGTACTCGTGGGCTTGGTTGTCTGTCGTTCGGGCGACCTGATCGTGCTGCTCGGCGACGTGCTCGGCTTCCTCGAGGACCGTCGTGAGATAGGGTTCAGTCATTATTCGACGGAGGTCAGAACGCGCCTCCGCCCCTCCGCGGGCGCAGAAAAACTTAACCAACAGAGCGGAAGGGGCCATCACTCTGTTGGTTAACCAGGTTGGGACGAGGATTCGCTCTCGAGAACGTCGATGAGTTCTTCTGCCGTTCGACTAATCCGGCCGAGGCGCTCGCGGACGACCTCGGGATCGTCCGACTCCCACGCAGCGAGGTAGAACGCCGACCCGCTGGTGTCCAACCCACAGTAGCGCCCGACGACGTACGCGACGGCTTCGGCCTCGACTTCGCGTTTCGCCCGTTCGGTGCCGTCGTCGACGTCGAAGTGGAGCAGAGCGTGGGCGTACTCGTGAATCAGCGTCCGCGCAAGGTCGGCCTCGTTCTCCCGATCGCGCACCTCGACGAGCGGCTGGACGTCGACGAGACTCAGCTGCTCGCAGATGCCCTTCGCCTCGCCGTGGGTCCACTCCTCGGCTGGAACGATCCGCACCGTCACGCCGAGGTCGTCAGCGGCGACAGTCAACTGTTCGACGAGGTCGCCGGCGTCCCCGGTCGCTTCCGTGTCCAGGTCGGGAAGCGGCTCGCCTTCGGTCTGGGAGATGTCGAACACCGGAGCGGGCTTGAACCCCACCAGGCCCTCGGACCACTCCTCCGGCGGCGTCTCGTCGTACTCACAGTCACTGTCCTCGTGGTAGCTCGGCGAATTCTCGCACTCCGGGCACTGCTTGGAGATGATCGGCGCCCAGATCCAGATGGCCGACTCACCCTCCGTGACGTGGCGGTCGAACTCCTCCTGCCACGTCCGGTAGCCCGCCACCCGGCTCGCCTCGGGACACTGCCGCTTGATGAGGAGCGTGTTCCGGTAGGAGTAATCGTGGAAACGACTCTGGACATCGAGCCACTCTTGGAACTCTTCGCTGGCCTGCGCGTCGTCGACGCCGGCGACGAGTTCGTCGATCCACTGTTCGATGGTACTGTTCATCTCGTCGGATCGCGTGTCGGTCTGGTCGAAGGAGACCGACGAGTCTCTGGTCGTAGCCATTGTGTTCACCGAATCGAATTTACGGCGACTGCGTCTGTTCAGACCGCGCCGCACCCCTCAGGGGGCGTTCAAAAAACCGCTCTGTCGGTCAGCGGAGCTCGTGGCGTTCGTTCGCAAAGCCAATCGAGACGAGGTACTTGAGGAACTCGTCGAACCGCTCAACGTCGCTAGGCGTGTCGGTCGCAAGGTGACGCGCCCACTCGATGGCCCATTGGAAGGCGGGATCCGTGCCGCCCTTGCCGTGAATGTACCACCACCGGGCCGCCTTGAGAACCACTATGGGATTCGTCGGCGGCTGCTCACCGGCGAGCCCACGGGTGATGGATTCGATTTCATCGGGGACGTCGGCGGGATCGACCTCCGCTGATTGCGTGTTGTCGATATCGACCGGGATCTCGTCGATCGAGACGTTGTCGGGACGCTGTTGTTGACTCACTGGAAGTCACCTCTGAGGGCTCTCGAAGGATCCCTCGCCCTCTCTGGGGGCACGAAAAACAGGTCGCGAAGTCACGCCGGCGGTAGGTAGACGCTCTGCTCGCCGGCGATTTCCTCCAGGTTGTTCCGGTGACGGTGGCTGAAGTAGCACTCGTAGCTGCAGTATCCACAGACTGCGCCAGTATCGTATTCGGCGACGTACGGGCCGCGGCGAGTTCGCCAAACGTTCGTCCCGCACTTGGTACAGGCGGCGTGCTCGAGATCGGCAGGACTCGGTCCCTCGTACTCGATGTCGAGCCCCTCGTCTTGCGGTGTCGTTTCAGGCCAGATTCCGTGCGCCATCCAGAACTCACGGACGCGAGCGAGGCTGTGGCGCACCGTCTTTCGCACGGTGACGTGGTCGGCGTCGCGACCGCTGTCGTCCCAGCCGTCGGCCGTCCAGAATTCACCGAACTGCGCGCCGCGATGCAGCCCGTTCCAGTCGACGCCGACGATGTCGGCTGGTGGCTCGTCCGTGAGTGTCGGTCTGGTCAGCTGTCGAATGGCATCGAGCTGCTTGGGCGGACTCCCACCGAGGATGTGGACGCGCCGACCTCTCCAATCGGCAGGGTCAGAGAACTCGTGGGCCAGGCGGTCGGCGTATCCCCGTGAATACCCGAGGACGAGGGTCTCGGGAATTGCGTCGATCACCGCCCGCGACTTCGGAACGACGATGAGCTCGGCCTCGGGATAGCTCGCTTGGATCTCACGAGCGGCAGCGACGTGGGCGTCGATGTCGTCGGTATCGTCGACGTCCCCGATGACCCCGACCTCTGGTTCGTGCTCGAAAAAGCGGTCGACGAACCGCTCCAGATCGGGATTCCGGAAATCGTTGTCGAGCATCCCAACAGGAAGGCTGAGGTTCTGATACTGCGTCCCCTGGTACCCACAGTCCTCGCGAAAGCCGGGAAGGAAGCCGAGGTCGACAGCGTCGACGACAAACGGCGCTCGATGCAGAAACGCCACATAGTCTGCTTGTCTGGCGACGGCGATTTCGCGGGCGGTGCTGGCGCTGGAGCTCAGCTCGAGGGACATGATTAGGCTCGCGAGGCCGCTGCTGGCTGCCCCGCACCCTTTCAGGGGTCCGAAAAACCGAGGCACAGCGGATTAACCAACAATAGGGAAATCACGCGGAGGGTGTAGGTTAAGAATTGAGCTTACTCGTCGTTCTCACGCAGCTCTTCAGCCTTCCACTTGAGCCGGCGCAGAATCTGCGTCCGATTCTGGTGGGCGTTCTCGTAGGCAACACACTCTTGGAGGGTTTCCATATCCGGAATCGTCGCGATCCCTGCCTTGACCAATCGGTAATTCGGTGCTTCAAGACGCTTCTCAGGTGGGAATTCGTCGTCGCTCCCGTCGTTAATCGTGGACTGTTCCATCTCGGTAGACCTCCACCTCTCTATAGTAACCGTTAGAATTTTCCGCCCATAGATTGTTGCTACTTCTAATGGATCATCTCGACGATATCTCCGTCGAAGAACTTCACGACGCACTCGACAACGTCGAGGGAAGGAAGCCGACACAACGGCTGTTAGCGGCAATTGCGTACAAAAACGGCGTTACGCAGACCGAACTAGCCGAGTGGCATAACACCGGCCGGCGAACAATCTATAGTTGGCTCAAGCGACTCGACACTGACGAGTCGCTTGAGCAGGCCGTTACTGATGCTCATCGGTCTGGAAGAAAGCGAAAACTCTCAGAAAAAGAGCAACAAGAGTTCGAAGAAACAGTCCACAGGTCTCCTGAAGAAGTTGGCTTTGACGCGCCGGCGTGGACGCCGGCGCTTGTCCAGCAGCATCTCGCCGAGACCTACGATGTCGAGTACTCAATCCCAAGCTGCCGGCGGTTGCTCAAAGAAGCGGGATTGAGCTTCCAAAAACCACGCCGTACAGCCGCCGAATCAGATGCTGAGGACCAAGAAACGTTCCGCGAGGAACTCAAAAAAAGCGGCGGGAAATGGACGCCACAGTAGTCTGTATCGATCAAACCAAGAAATCCGTCCAAGTTGAGCCGCGTGCCGCGTGGTTTCCTCGCGGCACGCGACCGTCTGTTGAATTGTCCGGACAACGCGACTGGACGTGTCTCTTAGGCGCGATCACCGAGGACGGTGATCGCTTTTTCTCTCGATTTGAAGAGTACGTTACCGCCGATCACGCAAAACATTTCATTCTTGCGTTATGCCAAGAGTTCGAAGATGACTTGATTATTGTGTTGGATGGAGCGCCATATTTTCGGGCGTCGGCCGTCACGGACCTGGCGGCCCGTGACGACCTCGCCTTCGTGACGTTGCCAGCGTATTCACCTGAGCTAAATCCGGTCGAAGAGTGCTGGAGACAACTCCAAGCAGCACTCAGCAATCGCTTCTTTGACTCACTCAACGAGCTCACAACAGCGATTGATACCGCTATTGATCAACTCTCGCTTCCAGAAGTGAGCAATTACTTCTAACGCCTACTATAGGGCGAGAAAAACAGAACAGACGACTACATCATCGACGCGGCGTCAGGCCATCGCCTCTTGGAACCGCTCCCGGAGCGCGTCCTCGCGTTCCTCGAACTGCTCGACTTTCTCCTGCAGGTCGTCGCTGACGCGTTCGATGCTCGCCAGTGCTCGTTCGCCGGCCAGCGAGGCTTGTGACCCGTCGTCCCCGTCCGCCTCTAGCTGCTGCTCGTAGGCCTGCTCGACGCGCTCGATCGTTCCTTCCGGGTTAAACAGGATGTCGTTGGCGATGCGGACGTACTGATCGAGAGAAGCCCCTTCTTTCCCCTGGAAAAAGTGTGTAAGTGCGTACGTCGCACCGGAATGCAGCGTCCACATGTCGATCTCGAAGGGGGACGCCGCATTGGCTTCCGCATCGCCGGCGGCACGCTCGGCCAGGTAGTCCGGGAACCCCAGCAGGGTGTAGAACTCCGTGACGGTGAACGGGAGCTCCGAGAAATCGAGTTCGATGTCCTGGGCGTCCTGGATGAACTCGAAGAGGTCGTCGGCGACGAGTTCGATCTGTGCGAGGAGTTCCTCCCACCAGGTCCGGAAGTTCCGGACGTCGCCGACGTGTTTGATGACCTCCTTGTCGGTGAGCGATCGCATCGTGTTCGAGCAGTAGCCGTCCTGGGCGAATCCCTCCACGTAGACGGCGTGCTCGCCGAAGAAGTCGTAGCCCGACGTGACGCCCATCGTAATCGGGTCTGCCCGGCCGGGCAGGCGCACCTCGAGGCCGTCGAACATGATGTCCATGTGGACCTCGCCGCCGCCCCGGTAGCGCCGAACCTCGCCGAATATCACCTCGCCCAGCGGCGTCCCGTCGATGGTTTCCTCGCGGAGGACCTCCTCTAGCGGCCCGTAGACGTCGACTGGGTTGATGATCGAGTAGCTGTCTGTGGGAACGTGGAACAACGGGTCCGTCTCCGCGTCCTCATCTCGGGCCTGCTCCCGAGCCCGACTCGGCTCGACGAGCGCGTTGAACCGCTCTGTCTCGACCCACTCGTCGGTGAATGGATTCTGGTACGCCACGGTCGTCTCGACGGCCTGCGGAAGATCGCGGACCGCCTCGGCGAAGGTCACAGGGTCTGCATCGCTATGCCGCTCTCGGTACCACTCGGGTAGTTCGGTGTCGGTACGTCCATCGACGCCAGCGAAGATGGTTCTGGACTCTGGATCTTTCATCTCAGTCACCTCATTTCAGGAATCCTCGTCGACGTGCGACTGCATCGTCTCGCGCCCAGCGCCCCTCTCCCGGGCGCAAAAACAACGTCTCACGAACTACCATTCGACCTGGTGCGTGTCCTCACATCCTCAGCTGTCTCCGTCGGTGCGCTCCTGTCGGTCGTTGTATCGCTCCAGTTCGCGTCCGATTTTCTCGAGCGCTTCGACACCACGTTCGAGGAGCTGGTGGGTGGCTCGCGCTAGTCGAAGCGTCTCCATCAGTGCTCCCCCTCCGGGGGTTCGATGAGGTCGTTGCTCTCTTCGGCGAGTTCCTGGATTACCCGTTCCACGTCAGCATCCTCGGCAACCGTCCGATGTGCGAGCGGGTCTGGGTACGCTCGGTCGCCCTGGCTGCAGAGAATGACCAGCCACTCGTCGCTTCTCTCCCCGAGCACGATGTAGTGGTCGCGATCAGCGCGCTGGAAGACCCGCCGGTCCGGGCGGGAGACGGTCCGCCAGTTCTCGGGGAGTGTCGGCGACGGCCGTCCACCGTCGGGGAGCGCGACGACGTCGTCGGTAAGGGTCGCCATCGCGGCGTCGATCTCCTCGCCGGTGAGGTGCCAGCACGCCGCTTCACCGTCGCACTCCAGCTGTGAGACCACCTGATTCCGGAACGCGATGTAGTGCTCACGGGCGACCTGCTCATCGTCGTAGTAGTCGAGCAGGAGTGCGCACGCGAGCTGGGCGGGCCCGCTACCACTGTACCCCCACTCGAACCCGCTCGGACTGTGGTTGACGAGGTCCAGACTGCGCTCAAGGGTGAGCCGCCAATGCTCCGAGAGGTTCAGGACGACGGCTTGTCCGTCGACGCGGAAGCCGACGTACTCGACTGTGTCTCGGTGGGACTGTGCGGGCGATGCGACTGGAATCGATTCCGAACTGGCTGCAGGTACATTCCCGTTCATCGTTGCTCGCGGGCGGTTCGGTGACCCCCGCACCCCTCTCAGGGGTTCAACAAACAGGACGGCGCAGCGTTCGGCAACGTATTTGGCAGTTGCAACGTACTGTCCACATAATTGAGGATGGCTGTACTGGACGATCTCTCGGGGTTCGAGTTCGAGGACGTGATGGAGGACGTGTTCCGCAACCTCGGCTACGAGAACGTCCGCCAGGCCGACCGCATAGCTGACGAGGGACGCGACGTCACTATGGAGGAGGTCGTCGACGGCACTCGGCGCGCGATCATCGTCGAGTGCAAGCACACGGGAACGGTCGGCCGGCCGGTCGTCCAGAAGCTCCACTCGGCGATCGCGACGTTCGACTTCGACGGCCCCAAACGGGGGATGGTCGTCACGACCGGCCGGTTCACCAACCCTGCTCAGGAGTACGCCGACCGCCTCCAGCAGAACGACGACCCACATCCAATCGAGCTGCTCGACGGCGAGGACCTTCGGGAGATCGCCGACGAGATCGCCCTCGACCTCTACAACGGTCGCATCGAGATTCTCTGCGACGAGACGCTCCGCCCGTACGACCCGGCCGACGACGTCGACGCGCCAGTCACGGAGACGTTCCGCGATATTGAGAACATTGAGGCCGCCGACCTCCCAGAACCGCACTCATCGGTGACGTTCCGCCCGGTGGTGGCGGTCACCGCGGACACGAACGCTGTCTTCGAGACGTCGGTAGGCGTCATTCACCGGATCAACGACCGGACGCGATTCGTGGCCCATGCCGAACGCGGGCAGCCACAGGTCGTCGACGAAGACGTCGCAACGCTGGTCACCGAGAACCTCCACGCGACGGTCGAACTCGACCCCGAGCAGTTCGGAGAGGTGTTCGACGACGTCGAGGAGCGCCGGTTCGGACAGACCCAAACGGAGTACAAGGAGTGGGCCGTCGAGCGGCTCCAGCAGCACCACACGACGACGGTGACCTACACGGGCGACAACAACGTCACGTACAACAAGACCTGCGAGCCGAACCGCTCGGACATCTCCGTACAGTCGATCGAGCCCGTATACCTCCCCGAGGTTCGGCACACGACCGACCTCCAGGAGTACACCTACCCCTACGAGTACTACACGGCAGGCCCGTCACGAGTAACCGCCGAGGACGGCATCCACCGCTGCGTCCACTGTGACACGAGCGGCGTCGACGAGACGTACACCTACTGTCCGAACTGCGGGGCCATCGCCTGCACCAGCCACATCAAAACGGAGCGGCTGGAAGGCGAGCCGATCTGTACGGGCTGTGCCGTGACGGAACGGTTCGCGCTGAAGACGAAGTACTTCTACGACGAGGAGAACCTCGAAGCGTTCCGCGAGGAGTACGCCGCGATGCCGCTTCACGAGAAGGCGATGGAAAACAAGTGGCTGGCCGGGGGAAGCGTTGTCGCGACGCTGCTGGTCGTCGTCGGACTACTCATCATCGGCGGCATCATCTGAGCGGGCTACGCGTTCACGCCGGCTCAGCGACCAGCTCTTCGAGCGCGTGCTCAAGCGGGCCGTGGAACTGCCAGCTGGCCCGCTCGAAGGCGTCCTCGGTCGGACCATCCCACCGGGGGAACGCGGAATGACCACTCACCTTGACCGTCCACTCGGATGGCTCCTCGAACGGGTTCCGGGTCGGGAGTTCAACGACGTAGAGGTACTCTTCGTCGCCGTGGATGCCGTCAGCCGGGTTCTCGACACCGTGTCCGAGCAGGAACATCGGCTGGTCGAGGTGCTCCATATTGTCCGGCTCGAGGAGATCCGAGGGTTGGTCAGCGTGGATGCTCCGATCACGCCCTTCGTCCACGTAGAGGGTCATCGTCGAGAGCGTGTCGAGGAACATGAACTGGGCAGCGGCGTACGCAGCGCCGCGCTCTGTTCGTGTCTCGTCTAGCAACTCCTTCAGCTGGACAAGGTCACGGAGGACGCTGTCGGGATAGCCGTCCGAGTGGCGGTAGATCTGCGCCATGCGGTCGGTATCGGGCTGTTCGCCTGCGGTCTCGCTCCGTTGGATGAATCGGAGTTGACTTCGTGTCGACATCGATCACCGCCGGCGCGTGTGCGCCGGCACCCATCGCCGGTGCACCAACAAAATCACGCCGTCGTAGATATCGTGCGGATCACTACTCCCAATTCGGTGAAACCCCTCTGTTCCTGATAGAATGGCCTAGGAATACAGAGGGTATCTTCATTATTGACTCGGACACAGGGACCAAGACCGCTAATTGGACGAAGGGGGTCAGATCAACAGCCTAAGAGATGTGAATAGAAACAGAACCTCGAATGGTAAGGAAGCCATCGAACTTGGGTCGACACCGATTACGTGTGCTTAGTGGTGGACAGCTGGACACCTACGGAACTATTTAATCGTTCTGCTGTGACAAGACTATTATGCCAGATGATTTCCTCGGAAGTATCGAATTCTCTGAGGAATCGGGAGACCGTACACCGGAAGAATTTATCGACCTAACGCACGACCCTGACATCCTCTACTACTACATACTGGACTCAAAGGAGAAACTGATCTCGGGGATTGAGATAGACGCTGACGGGAAGGAAGATGAGGTGCTGGTCCACGCCAAGGTAGAGATTTTCCAGTCGGTGATCCAGTATGTGGAGGCGTTCAGTATCTACTATTTGGCGTACATCAAGGGTCGGGAGGATCTGATAGAATATCTAATTTCCACACAGCCGAAGGAGGTCAAAACCTTCTATGAGAAGTTGCGGCATGATAGGGAAGAGGAGTATCTCGACGAGTATGATATTGACTCCGGTTATCGAGACCTAATGGAAACGCTGTTCGGCTACCGCTTCATGAGTGAAGAGGCCGATGAAGAGGATCTGGAACAGATAGACCTCGAAGAGTCTTCGTTTGATTCGATTGAGGAGCTTATCGAATTCTCGGCAAAGATACTCGACGACCGTATTCGGACCGTCGGTGAATTCTATCTGGATTTCGGCAATGCCTACAACGCAGTCAAACACGGGAACCGGGCAATCCCACAGACAGATGGCGAATTCCAAATCTCCTCTGATGACGGCGAAGTCGTGGAAATGGGTGTTGATATGGAGTTCGTGCAGTTCCTCTGTAGGCATGAGGGTGATGCCTACATCACCGCTATTCCGATTGACCACCTCCTCGAACACTCCCTGAACATCGCTGATACCGTACACAATCTATTCACACACCTCCGAAAGATCGCCCAAGCAGCAATAGACGACGAGCGCGAGTTCAGTGTCCCTCTCTTTGAACCTATAGAGAGCTCTAGTGAGTCGGAACGGCAGTGGACGAAAGTGTGGAACCAGCACAGCGTCATCATACTGCCCGTAACGGATGAGATTGCAGGAATTATGGGCGAGTCCGAGGTGAATCGGACTCTTGCCTGTCGTCTACATGCAGAAGGAAATGAGATGGTAATTGAGACGGAGAACGACGAGGATATTACTGACGACTATCCCATTCTTGCGACCATCTCTCAGCAAGGGATTGTAGGACTCACTCCCCGTCCTCGTGTGAATCTGGAGGTGAATCTCAATCTCACTGACCTCGATGTCCAACACTACCTCGACCTATTGGAACTGAAAGATGCGACTGCTGACGGAACCATCACACAAACCAAACTGAGAGATGAAGCGGTGGGTGAGGAATTCGCTCTCGGAGAATTGGAGACGATGATGGATCTCTCCTCAATAGAGGACCCCTACGATCGGGAGTTGATAGAGCAGCTGGCGATTCTCCAAACTATCACGGAAACTCAAATTCCCGCGCCGATGGAGCTGATCCCACCACAGATAGAGGTGATTGAAGACTGGGCGGAATCCGACCGTGAAATTGAGGATGCTGAGCAAGCAGTAGAAGAGCTTCAGGAAATCGGTGACGACTTGGATTCTACGATTGTTTTCATCGACCGAATCACACCTGACCAAGAGGTTGTTCAGGAGCAATTCGTAGGGATGATTCCCGGTAGAATTGATTTTGACTTCGAATTTGAAACCGAAGGTGGACAAGAACAATTTGAGGAAATGATGGGGCCCTCCCAACAGTTCTCATTCCCCGCTTACGGATATTCAGGTACCCACGAGGAACTAGTCTCGTATTTGGAGGAGGATATCGAGAGAATCCATGAAGTTCTGGCAGCCTTGGGTGTTGGAACTGGTGGTGTCCCTGATTTGCGCCTCCAATATACGATCGGTGAATCTGGATTCTGGCGTACAGAACACACGCTTCGCCTCCAAATAGTCGATACAAGTCAGAGCCACGGACCTATTGAGTGTCAACTGTGTGGTGAGATCACGACGGATATCCAGACTCATCTTACTGTGGAATGTGACGTTGAACCGCTCTCTTGACATCTAAACCTAAAGATCACACACTTCATACAGCAAAGGTATTGACAAGTACCACCTGCTGAGGGGATCAACTTGAGTACTATGCCAGATGCGACACCTCGTCTGACTCCTCAACGTCGTCGAACTCGCCGCGCTCGACAGGCTCCCAGTCCTCATCCGGTTTTGGACTCCACCAGTCGACCTCGTAGGCGCCCGGTGCGCCGAGGATCTTCACGCGCGCCGACCCATCAGGCAGGTCGCGGCGCAGTTTCTCGTCGACGTGGAGGTTCCAGGTCGTGGTAGAATCGAAGCAGGCGAGCACGGCCTCCTCGTAGCCGCGCGTCTCTCGGGATTCTTGGATTACGACTTGGGTGTTGCAGTTCTTGCAGAACACCCTCTCGAAGGGGATGTGAGTGAAGACCTCCTGCCCGCAGACGGGGCACCAGAGGAACTCGAACAGTGCCTCACTGTGTCGGTCAAGTACTTCGAGGCTCATTGGCTGACTAACCCGGTCGTCCCGGGCCACCTTCTCGTGCCCGGCCGAAAAACAGCGCCCAGCGCTCACTCACTCACTCACCGTTCGGCGCCGTAGACGATGCGTGAGGGGGCTTCGTACCCACAATCGGGGCAGTCATACCACCGCTGGACTTTCGCCCCGTCTGCCGCCTTCTCGCCGACGCGAACGTCGTCGTTCGGACACTCCGGGCAGCTGAGGTCCGGAGACGGCCGCTCCCGGAGTTCGTCACGGAACGACGTCGCCTCCTTCATCTCGTATCCCCGCGACCAGTCCGGGTAGCCGTCGACGAGGATTGTCCCACGCCATTTGTACCGGTAGGAGTCCGGGGCTCGATGCAGGACGGCTCGCGCACCTGTCTCGGTGTTCCGATACGCGAGCGTTGGCGATCGGCCCTCGCGTCGCCAATTAGTGATGGGAGGCATTATTCAGAAGTGGACGTCAGCGGGTACGATCCAGAGTTCTTCACTCTCCTCGAGGAGTCGATCCAGCTGTCCACGGTGGCGAATGCCGGTTCCGTGTTCGGTGTACAGGAAGATCGTCGGGCCGTCGTACGCACCGACCTTGTGGAAGGCGTGCCGGGCGAGGTCCTCGTCGCGCATGATCTCCTCGTCGGAGAGCTCGTCGATGGCCTCTTTCACCCGGTCGAGATTACGCTCGAACTCCTCCTTCGTTGCCTCCCAGCCACGCTCGAGCAGGTCTTGGCCGTCATCGGAGTCGACGGGAGCTGCAGTTGGGAGCTCACCCCATCGCGCCTTCCCCGCAACGGACGTGTCCTCCTCGTCGAAGGTTACAAAATAGTCGAATACTGCGCAGGAATGCGGCTCAGATCCGACTAACCGATTGAACACCGTTTTTCCTGTAGCCAATGCTTCGTTTTCTGTCGATGCCTCGACGAGCGCGTAGATAACCATATGCACCTGAACCACTCCGACGCCCGTCGGCACGGTCACCGACGCGCGCCACTCTCTCGCTGGCGCGAATAGACAACTACCGGCGAAGACATTGATTCAGAGTGTCTGACAAAATAGATTTCACATTCTGTATCAGTGGGGCCGATTCGTTCAGTATGGGAGTCTCCCAAACCGGCGCAGATCTTCATCTATCAGAACTATGGGACAAGCTGCGTGCAAGATATAGAGGGTGGATGCAGCACAACGACCTCGTTTGTTTCACGACGAAAGCGGTGAAGCGTCTGCTCACTGCAGGTGCGAACTGACCGATTCCCGCAAGACATTTACATCAACCCTCGTATCATTCGATCTATGACCTCTGACAAAATTCTTGTCGGTATTCTTGGTCTACAAATAGCCGTTATTGCCGGAACAGTGGCAATCATTCAGGAATTAGCCCCTGCAGCAGAGGGTGAGATGGTTATGTTGATGTGGGGAAGTATTCTAATTACGCTTTCAGGGTTTTTGATAGGACGAGTTGATAACTTCTTTGAATAGGAAGGTAGTTTGCCTTTACTTACCGATCACTAGCCCTCGTATATCCCATCTCAGTTCGTAACACATTCGCGCTGTGAGTTCAGCAGACGCTGAACGAATTGTCCTGTCCCTGTCAGAAACAGAGTGACCGACTTAGAGAAGGGTCTCAGCAGAAAATAGCTGCGCGATTTAGCGATCTTCACGCTCCATCTCGACGGACTCTGGGGGATCATTCGTTTGTGAACCGTCAGCAGTCCGTTGAACCGACTCTATATCATCGACTTCGAGGAGTTGTTGGACTTTGTATTCAAACTCGGCCTCAGACAGCTCACCTTCCGCATACCGCCGTTTGAGCGTTTCAAGCGGATCTTCCTCGGAGTTATCTCCGTACTGCTCAGCCTTCTCTTCTCCCCACCACTCCTCTATAGCCTCCTGATCTCCGATGAGTAACGCGATGAGAGGAGTGATGAATAGCAGACCGATCAGACCCGCGATGAGTAGCCAGAACTCAGTGAACAGGCCGATAATCATGAGTGAGACGAAGAGTAGGCCGAGAATCTCCGTTGCATTGTCCCTGAGACGACTCAAAGAGGACTCCTGAGGCATATACAGCACATGGACTGCTCGGTAGAAAAAGTCACCTCTCCATCAGCTTCTCACGTTGACCTCAGCTTCCGTACTGTCTGATTCAGTTGGAATTTGGACACTGCCCCTTGACACAGACGCGCGTTGTATCTTGCACCGTGCTCTGAACATCATCCTAAACTGGTAGGATTTTCAGCGGTCAGTTCGCAAGTAGACTGAGTAGATATCTTAGTAAATAACTCTCCTAGCCCAATAGTGCCGATATTCCTGAATATGGTGATTGTCTCGTCCTCATCAAACGAAACGTATTGACATCCACCTCGAAGAGGGGATCCTCCACGCTGGACACTGGTCCACGAGAGTGACTTACGGGTTTGTGCGCTGTTCGTTGGGATTTGTCCCGATTTCGGGGGCGTCTGTGGCCGAACGCCATTCGTGATTGTCCCACTGGAACCGCACGGGCCGTGCCATCGGCCTGACTTGCTTATTTGTGTTTCGCCTGAGGAACGTCTCTGAGGCGGTGAGATCTGAGTGTCCTTCGAAGCCACACGGACAGGTTAGTGTCTCTCGATGCCGAACCGTATCGGTTTGCTCTCCACACTCAGGACACGTCTGGCTCGTCCAAGCTTCACTTTCCTCTTTTACCGCAATCCCATGTTCCTCACAGACCGACTGAAGCTGGTCGATGAACTGCTTGAACGCCCAAAAGTTCTCCAGCTTCTCGTTGATTTCAGGGGATGGTTGGATTTCGATGACGCCGGTGAGTTCGCCGATGTACACCGTTGCGATCCCCTCGTCGTGCAACCGTTCGACGAGGTCACGGATGAGGGCCTTCTGGGCATGGGTTCGTCGGCGGGAGCGTTTGCGGTAGAGCCGGCGGATCCGTCGGCTTGTGTCCTGTTCCGGCGGCAACTTGGATGACAAGCGACCGATTTCCTCGGTTGTCGATCGGAACTGTTCGAACAGTTTCTCACCGTCGTAGAGATACTGTTCCCCTGTCGTAGTCGTACAGGCAACGAGATTGTTGATACCGATATCGAGGGCGGCTTCTTCCGAAGCCAGTGCTGAATCCAGTTCCGAGTCGTCGACTGAGACTGGTTGATATGCCCGATAGGTGTCTTCGACCTCGTCGTATTGAATTTCCAGTCGCCCCTGTTCGCCGGACCACTTCGGATCGCCACGCACCTCCAAACGGAGCCGTTCGTAGTACCCCAGCCCATACTCCTCTTTGAGATCCTGGCCGACCGGAATTTCGACTCGGGAGTAGTCGCCCCACTCGATCTCGTACGAATCGTTCCGAACGAACACCCGGAGATCTCGCCCGTCCTCTTGATTCCCCCAGTAGCCCGGTGGGGACGCGTCTTCACCGCTTTCCAACAGCGCGAAAAACGACTTCCAGGCGGCGTTGTTCTTCCGTGTCACCGTCTGGACGCCGGCAGCGCCGAGTTGGCCTTTGTACTGTCCGCGAAACTCATTAGTCTCCCAGATGTTCTCGTCATCGAAGAACCGCTGGCGGCGGGCATAGGTCAGCTCGTTCCAGAAGCTTGCCGTCGCGTCCATGACGTCTTGTAGGAGCGCCTCATCCGACTCGGAGAGGGGACGTACCTCGAAAGTATTGGTCCGTTTCATCGCTTGCTTACTTCCTGCTGGTCGGGTTGCTCCCACCGGCGCGGGATGTAGCCGAACCGTTCGATCTCGGCGGCCTGTTCACGGAGAAGCCCGACGAGGACTTGCTCTGGAACGCCTGCCTGTGCTTGTTCGACCAACAGACTCTGAAGTCCCTCACGAGCATCCTCGATGGCTACGGGGTCGTTATCGCCCATCGGTGCGCTCCCGGGTATCCCCGATTTCGTATTTGAATGTTGGCGACGCCATCCGGCTCTGAGAGTTACGGTGACTTCGATCGAAGACGGCGCCGGCGTGTGGGTCCGCGCCGACTAGGCGGTCGAACACCGACTTTCCGGTGGCCAGCGCGTCGTCGTGCGTCGATGCCTCTACTAGTGCGTAAATCACCATGTGCATCTCGAACACCTCGAAACGCCGACGCACCGGGTGTCGTTGCTCGCTCCAGCTGCGCCGGCACCCATCGCCGGCGCTCGAAAACGCTTCTCGTGACGGCGGATTCTCAGGACTCGTCCGCTCGTTCGACAGTGATGGTTAGATCGCCCGACGCGTAGTCGGCCTCGAAGTCGACGGTGAACGCATCCGAGTCGTACGCGGCGTGGTAGGCACGGTGTCGTTCGAGCGACCCCGTCGCCTTGAAGTGGAAGAATGCGGCCGCCGTGTAGGGCTTACTCTGTGTTTCGACCTGCGACTCGACGGATGCGGGGAGCGCGATTTGTGGTGTGTCCGTGTCGATACTCGCAGCGAACGCCTTCGCTTCCTCGACGGTCGCCTGCGAATGTGCGGGCGTCTCGCCGGTGAGCACGTTTACCGGCGTCTCGGTATCGTCGGTGAACAGGACGTCTTCGAAGGTGTGTGTCCCGAGGATCGCCTCGGGATCCAACTCGCAGTCGTGAAACGGGTCGTCCTCTGAGGTCATCGAATCACGAGCCTACGGCGGGGCTCAGTCCTTTCTGCCCCAGAAAAACCACCATCTGCTTCGACACAGATCGGTCTACGAATGTATAGAGGCAAGCCACGCCACGCAAATCTACTGGCGAAGCTCTGGCTGATTTGGATAGGCTATTCGAGACAGAGCTATCTTAGAGTATACTTCCACATATTTGGATAGGGGATTGGCCATATCGTTATCTATATCTGTGTCAGGGCGTGAATTGGATAATAATGCGGCCTGAAGACTTTGCTGAAAACCCGCCTGGCGAGGTTGAGATGGTCGATGGGATTTTTGCCTTCAGCCCGGATCCGCTCCCACCGGATCTTGGCGCGACCCATGACCTCCTTACCGAGAACGGGGATGCGATGTACGCCGTGGGCCAGCTCTCGGATTTGGACACGTGGCTCGATTCACCGGAGGTCATTCTGAGTCCGCTCATCCACCGCGAGGCTGTGGATTCCTCGAATATTGAGACGACGACGCGGCTCACACTCTCGGATATTTATCGGCGAGAAGCTGGCGAGGAGCCTGGGACGACTGCAACAGAGCGTGCTGACATCACGGAGGCCCAGAATTATGTTGAGGCGATCACAACAGGGATCGAATCGCTTCGGGAGGGTGCTGCGTTGGATCGGGAGTTACTGTGTCGGCTACACGAAATTTTGCTACAGGGGGCCCGTGGTGAGCAGAAGAACCCAGGCGAATTTCGTGAGGATCTTGTGGGTATCGATGAACCAGGGACACCACTTAGTGAGGCACGATTTGTCCCGGCACCGCCGGCGAGTATTCCGTACGCTCTCCGGAGCCTGCTCCAGTACATCCGATCAGGGCCGACATACGCGCCGTTAGTCGATTTGGCGCTTATACATTATCAATTTGAGACGATCCATCCATTTCAGGACGGTAACGGACGGCTCGGTCGCCTCCTTGTGATGCTGGCGCTCTACAAGTGGGATCTACTACCTGGCCCGTATCTCTATCCCTCGTCGTATTTCAACGCGAATCGTGATGCCTATCTCAACAGACTCCTAGCCGTAAGTCGCGATGGGGCCTGGACGGAGTGGGTATCGTTCTTTGTGCAGGCGATTGCCGAACAGGGTCGTGAGGCGTATACTGTTGCTCGAGAACTGCTTGCTCTCCGTGATCGCTACCGGGAGCAGTACCAGGGCCAAGGTGTCGTCATTCGGGAACTCATCGATTTTATCATCGAACATCCCTATCTCACCGAACCACAGGCAGTCTCGGCGCTCGACCGGTCACAACCGGCGGTCAATCAGGCTATCCGCCGCCTCTGGGATGACGATGTGTTGCAAGAGACAACTGGTCAACAGCGCAACCGTCGATATGAAGCCCCCGCAGTATTGGAGGTCGTCGAACCGTACAATCCTTAATCGGGACGAACCGGGTTGTGAGAGGAGTTGGGGATGAGCAACTCCTGTCGCTTCCCGACCCACTCGGCCAGCTTCCGTTTCAGGTACTGTCTCGCCGTCGACGGCGTGAAGACGCCCCTGTCGAGCATATCGCCGACGATGTCTTTGAGGGCCGCGAACTGTCCCTGCAGGTGGCCATCGCCGACCGGCTCGCCGTCGTACCAGCGCACCGTCGCGAGCGCGCCGTTCCCGACCGTTGCTCCCTGTTCGACTGTCTCCGAGTCGTACTGCAGGCCGAACCACAGCGTCCGGTAGGCGGTCACCTCGAACGTCGTCGACACCACGAAGAACGCCTCGTGGTGGAGGTAGTCGAGGTGGTCAGCGACGATCTCGCCGAGGGTGAGCCCGGTGGCGCGGGGCTTCGGCTCGACGATCGTCGACGGGCGGTCTTCGCCGGCGAGGTAGCCGTCGACGGCATCTGCCTCGAGGCCATCGGCAAGCTCTGCGAGGAGCTGTTTCGCCCACTTGGAGTCGGTGTCGTCGCCACCGAACGGCGACTCAGCCGAGATTCGGTGCTTGAGCTTCAGGTTCGCTGCGCCCCAATGGCTGTAGTGGAGCGTGTACTGTCCGTCTGTGCGTTCGTACGCAACGAGTGCGCGGTGTCCCATCGAGCAATCACCTCACGGAGCGACCGCGACTGGATCGCCCCGCACCCCTCCTGGGGTACGAACAACCCTACTCGTCGATCGGATCGGGAGAATTGAGGTCTGCGTGGAGGACTTCGCCGTCGCGAACGACGTACCGCTGCGCCAGCACAGGGAAGCGGCACTTGGTGAACCCCGCCGTCTGGATATCGAACTCTTCGTCGGCTTCGAGGTGGTTGGCGAGTTCTCGCAGGAATTCGTGGGTCACGATGCCGCCCTCGTAGTCTGGGAGGCCGTTCTCCCGCACCTCGTACACTTCAAAATCGTCGTATCCCCAGATAGAGAATTCTCTGTCCTCAGTGACTTCCCAGCTGAGGGTGCCGAAACAGTGGTTCTCACAGAGCTCACGAACTGTCTGTGGATCGGTGACGACTGCGCTGCTCGATGTCGTCGCTGCTTGGAGCGTGGCCATAGGTTACCTGCAGGGCGTATATCGCCCCGCGCCCCCGTCGGGGCGATAATCACTCACCACCCCTGCTCTGCGAGGTTTCCGCAGCTGTTCGGTCTGCTCCCGTGAGGGGACTGGCGTCCTCAAGGATGGCTCTGGCACGCTCAATTTGCTCGCGATCGTCGCCCTCCAGTTGTTCGATATCGATGCTGTTGAGATTGCTGAGCGCTCGATGCAGCCGATACCCGGGTGTGTCCCGTGGATCCATTGGAAGCGCCTCCAGGGCCTGTTGGCGCAGAAAAACTCGAGGGAGTCGGCGGTGTGTCCGCGGTCAATTGCGGCTGATTAACCAACACTGGATTTGATATGATGTGATATGTTGGTTAATCTGATAGACAGCGGGAGTCACTCTGGAGCCGGTCCGAAACGAGCTGTTCCGCAGGCCTGACACTGCCAAATCGGGTTGCCGTCCCCGGCCTCTTCGGGAAGCTGTTCGCGGTCGCTGAAGCGGTGGGGCGTCGTCTCGTCACAGCGTCTACAATGAATGTGCTCTGTATTCGATCTCTGGCTCTTCCGGGGTTTCGTTCGATTTTCAGCCGGGTGCTTCTCGGCCCCAAGTATCGGGATCAGCCACCGTTCACCATCCGCGGTATCGGTCCAAGACTCGATCTGCTCTCTGTTCAGAACGCTGCGGCCGCTCTCATCATACAACCGCGACAGCGTTCGTTCACCGTCGCTGTGGCCACTCTCATCAGCGCGGTCAATATGCTTCACCGCAACCGACAGGAGCTTCCGACCCTGCTCCGTTTCGATGCGGACTGCTGCGGGAAGCTCGTCCCACGTCTCGTGGCGAGTAGTCACCGGTGTTTCGGCTACGTCGTCGATGAGCTGGCAGTCCTCGAGTGGATTCACCCTACGCCGCTGGAGGAGCGTACACGCCGCTGCTCCTTTCGCGAGTGCTGTGTAGTCGCACGTTGCTTCAACAACGGCGAAGATGATCCGGGGAACGGGAGTCGGAGCTGTATGCTCGTCACCGGTTGTATCGGCGGACTCAATATGGTGTTCGAGGCAGGTGGCACACTTGCGTTGGTCCGCTGGGATCGGCTGTCCACACCCGCGACACGCTTTCGACGTTAACTCCTCGGCGTTCGGATAGCCCGTCGCATCAAGCCGATCGTATGATTCGTCTCTCGACTCGAGAGACTGATCCGGGACGTGGGTGGCTTCTCCACGGGGCTGAAACGCCTCTCGGTCGAGTTGTCGATTCGATTTCTCCGTCACGCTGACGGGTTCATTTGTTTTCGTATTTAAATCTCCGCGAGAATAGTCAGAAGACATCGGTTAGACCTCGATGTGTTCCGCTCGGCGACCCACTCAGCAATACTGGTTTAGGAGCGTATTGTGATGCGTTCGGATCGTCACCGGCGTGGTATCAGCGACCTCCGCGAGATCCGTCTGCGTCACGTAACATCCCGTCTCTTGGGCTGCCGTGTACAGGCAAGCCGCTGCAAACCCTGTCGGCTGGACACCGGTCACGGCGCCGTCGCGTTCAGATGTTTCGGCGAACTGTTCGGCCTGTCGTCGAACGCGATCCGGCAGCTCCAGCGCTGACGCGAACCGTCCGACGAATGCCGCTGGCCGCATCGGTGGCGTCGGAAGGTTGAGTTCCCTGTTCAGGACTTTGTAGGCGTTTCGGAGGCTCGAGAACTCACACCGTGCGTACTCCTCGATGTCGTCGACGGTCCAGGTCAGGCCGTTACAGCGAATCGTCCCGTACACACTCGCGGCAGCCATACTGTCGATCGACCGCCCACGGAGGAGATCCTCCTCCTGTGCGCTCCGGAAGAGCTGACACGCCTGATTACGGACGCCATCCCCGAGTTCGAGACAGCTCGCGATCCGCCGGACCTCGCCGAGCCCGTGCGCCAGGTTCTGCTCCCACTTCGAGCGCCACCGACCTCGCCGTTGCTCGCGGCGGAGCCGGTGCAGCTGTCGGCGCTTGTCGCCTGACAGGGTGTTTCCGTTCGCGTCTGTGTTCCGACCGACCGTCGTCGAGAGGCCACGGTCGTGGCGGGCGGGGGTGAGGGGAGCCCCGGTTCGTTCCGGGTTCGACTCCGCGTCTCCGTAGTCGCGCCACTCCGGGCCACGGTCGATCGGTTGTTCATCGATGACCAGCCCACAGTCGTCACACACTGTTTCCACCGTGTTTGTCCTCACGTGACCGTCGCACTCGGGACACTGACCCGCCTGTTCGTCGTCCTGTACGTCCTCGTCGAACGTCGTCTCGTAGATATCACTGATCGCCATACGCGAATCACCAGTTGAAGCGCTCGCGACTGCGACGAGCCCCTCACCCATCGAGGGGCTCAAAAACCACCGCAATGCGTCTCTACAATCGGATTCTTATCGGAGTCGGAGGAAGCGGAGGATCCTGTCGACTCCGTTCTTGAGCTTCCGTTTGCAGGCGGCGTTGAGATCTTCGTTCAGCACGGCAACCTCGGAGTTGGGATTAATCAGACGTACTTTTCTGTAGTAGCAGTAACAGTAGATTAGTATGGAGTTGGAACGAGGTTGGCGGGGTGATGCGTCTGAAGCCTTAGTCGCAGCAAATATCCTTCGAAATGGGTATGGTGTAGCTTATCCACACGGCCACGAGCAGAAATATGACCTGATAATCGACGTTGGGTGGGACCTGTTGCGAATTCAGGTAAAAACCGCGAGCGACTATGATGAATACCGTTACGAGCTTGAAATCTCTCCAGAAAGGTATCCCGATGGAACAGTCGATATATTTGCTGGTGCCATTCACGAAGAGGGCACGGCGATATATGTGCCTGCTCACGAATTGGAAAAGACGCAACGCGTAAATTTCAATCCTCCTGAGGAAATGCCCAGCGATTGGCATCGTGAACAGGCAAACCTCCCCGGAGAGTTCTCGATAGATGAGGCACTCCGCAAAATTCGAGAGGGCCCCGATTCTCAGTAACGCGGTTCGCTGGCTATCCTGTTCTTGAGGTTGTGGCTGCGCGCGCAGCGCAGCGAGCACGGAGCGGAGGGTGGGGCGGTGGGGCTTGGGTCGGTCCGGCACACATCAAAAAAAGACGGCCGCCTCGACCCGTCAGTCCTTCCACCACCGGCGATCGCGCTCGGGGAAGACGATCCGACTGTTGTAGGTCAACGCGAGACTGCAGCGGCCCTGGTACCAATTTTTCTTCGCGCTCCACATCTGGACCTGATCGCCTTCTTTGACCCACTTTTGATCACTCTTCTCCCAGCTAGTGAACTTGATTTTCCCACTATCGTCCGCGATGAGACCCACCTGAGCGATCGCCGGGCTGGATGGATTCCAGAGTTCGACGATCTCACCGCTGACGTTCACGCTCTCTCCCGGCACCTCAGGCACATCGGCAACCTCCAAGAGGGTACTGGGCATCAGCTTGACCTGCTCGAGCGTGTCGAAGACCGCCTTCGTCGTCGACTGGCCACCCGCGATCCGGTCACCGAGCAGCCGTCCGATTGCGGCCCGACTCGGGCCACCGTCCACTTTTGCAGCGATCTGCTGGGCGTGTTGATTCACCGTCGCGAGTTCGTCCTGGGAGAGGCGCTCTCGGGGATCCGGCGTCGGCGCCACGTCCCGTCCGCCCGTCTTCTCGACCGTCTCCCGGCTCGTCCGGCGAACCTGCTCGGTGACGACCGTCCGCGTGCGCTTCGCCCGGCCATCCTGCGTTCCGAATTCGGCCTGGGCACTGATGTGTTCGAGTTCGGCTTCCCGGGCCCGGATGCGCTCTTCCTGGGCGAGGGTCACACCGTAGATGCGATCGTCGGCTTCCTGTGCGATTCCGTCCGGGTGATTGGCGTCCACCTTCGCCTGGATTTCCATATCGACCGTCGGCTGGAACTCAGCGGTCTCGTCGACGACCTCGAATCCGTCCTCGTCGAGCTCCGTCTCGTCGGGCTGCTTGTAGGCCTGTTCATCGACCGAAATTTCATTACCGATTGCGTTCTTACTGGACATTGGAACTACACCAAGTTCCGAAGGCGCTCACGCGCCAGCACCCGCGTCTCCACCGCGGGTTTTCCACGACCGTCATCGACTAGAGGCATCTGCGCTCTCGCTCGCGCCTTCGCGAGCGCCCTGCCGGGCGCGAGCGAGAGCGCCTGCACGATGGGGCACATCCAGCACCGCGCGCCGACCCGCCCGGAGCGAGCGGCCAGCGGAGTAAGCGTGGGGGGTGAGCAGCCACGCCGCGCAACCCCTCGCGCTTACCCGCTGGCGTCGAGGGCACATTCATTTTAGCCCGGCAGCCCGCCCGCTACTGCAGGCAGGCAGCCCGGAATGGTCGGTCGCGAGCGACGCGGAGGGCGGAACGCGGCGAGCGGGGCGTGCCGGTACGAACAAACCTGTCCAGCCGGTCACGTCGCTCGGTGAGCCATCCACCACCCTGGCGGACTTAGAAAGGGCGAGGTCGCCTCGGCCGTCCCCCGACCCCGTAAGCACCGCAGGAACGAGGCGCGCAGCGGCGGTCGCGGGACGTCGAGCGGCCGAGGGCTTTCGTGTGTCCTCTCCCGCCGAATCAGACTAGCAAGGAGTCAGCTGTTACCGGCGAGCAGGTCCTCGATGAATCGGAACCCGTTCACGAACGTCACTGAGTCACCGTAGCCCTCACTTGCGAGTACGGTTTCGGCGCCTTCGCCGGCCGCGATGTCGGTCGTGTAGATGTAGACCTCAGTCGCCGTTCCAGCGCTGAGATGCTGGGCAGCCAGGGCGGCGAGAGCGGCGTCGGCCCGCCCAACCTCGTCGGCAGGCCGGTCGTCGGCGTTCGCGATGTACCGCTGGACACCATCCATCACCCGCGAGACGACCGGCTCGGAGAACTCCAGCGGCGCCGCAACCGTCGCCCAGCCCTCGTTGATCGCGGTGTCAATCGGCACTTCCTCGACGTCGGGGTCGTCGACGGTCAGCTCCTCGTACACCCGTTCGGGGAGGACAAAGGCGATGTCGTTTCGGCGAGCGAACCGCCGAACGGCCTGGTACCGACTGTTCGATGGCTGTCCCATCGCGACGAACAGGCCGGTGTCGGCGATGTGGAGCCGGCTCACGCGTCGTCAGCCGCGTCGCCGTCGTCGATATCCAACTCCTCGAGTCCCGCTCCAGCTTCCTCGATGTCGTAGTGCTCGTGGACGACGGGCCGGAGTGCCTGGAGGATCATCTCCGCAGCCAACGGCGAGATGTTGAGGTCCTCCGCCATCAGCCGGTGGGTCATCTCGCCACGCTCCCGAGCGACCGCGTAGGTGAGCGCGGTCGCGAGGCCGGCGACGCCGTGGCGGCCGATGTAGGTGTCGATGTCGGCGTCCGTCTCCCGGCGGCCGACGGCGTCGATCAGCGCCGGCGTGATCGTGTACTCGCGGTCACCAGCAGTCGTCGTCACGGTCAGGTCGATCTCCCGGGCGGCGTACTGGCGTGGCTGCTCGTCGTCGGTGACGTCGACGACGCCGGCGTCGACGAGCCGGTTGACGTAGCTGTAGGCCGTCCCCTGGGCGAGTTCGAGGTCGTCCATCACGTCCTGAACGGTCGCTTCGTCCGTCCGGGCGAGGTACGCGTACAGCTGGGCGAGCTGTGGCTCTTCGAGGAGGTCAGCGACCGAGAGGAAATCCTGAACGATGTCGCCGTCGGCGCGGTTTGAGGTGCGTGACACGATTCGTTCTTGATTACAGTTTACAGCGAATCAGTAAAGAGTGTTGGGGTCACTCTGCCGGCGTCGCGACGAGATGCTCCTCGAGGTCGCGCGTCCAGTACGTCGCGAGCCCACCCGGACTACAGTGAGCGCAGAGCTGCAACGGGCCTTCCAGATGCCCGAGTTCCACCCGGAACCGCGTCAGTGCTGCGAGCGTGTCGACGACCAGCCCACAGCCGTCACAGGCGACGTGATCGCGCTCGTCGGGATCCGGCTCCGTCTGGATCGCGCAGTCGACGCAGATCGGGTGGGTGACCCGCTCGTCCTGTCCCCAGGTATGTGCCTCGCCAGTCTCGGTACCGGGCGGCGCGTCGCAGAACGCACAGCCGATGAGCGTTTGCTGCATCACTCACCCTCGTGGCGGCGTCGCGACCGGCCGTCCAGCCACGATGGAAGACGGCCAACTGAGTGGTGGAGTCGAAGGCAGTGCCACTCGGCTCGTGGACGAGGACACGGTCCTCGGGTACGGGTATAGCGGCGTCCGCGTCGATGAGGCTGTTGACCAGGCTACGGGCCGTCGCGTCGTCGACGTCCGCCGTCGCGATCCTGCGCGAGCAGGTCGGTCTCGAACTGTTCGTGGTCGGCACTCGTGTTATCGTGAGAATCGGAATCAGCCATGGTGAATCACGCCGCGCACGCTGTCGCGCGCTGCACGCCTCCCGGCGTGCACGAGAAACAGCGTTCTCGTGCGCACACCAGAACGCGCGTTCTGGGGACGCCGACAAACAGTCAAGTCGTACCGCGTCAGTATGGTCGGGGATCTCGATAGATCACGCCGCGGGCGACGTCGATAACGTCGTTCTGGTCGACCTCGAGATCGCCGTCGGACTCGACGGTCAGGATGGCGTGGCCACGTTGGGAGTGACCCCCAGCTGGGGGGGGGGACCTCGTCTAAGAACTCGGTGATATTCTCCTCGGGGACGTCGAGAGCCTCGGGTTTCCCGTTCCCCGTGTGATGGACATCCTGTCGAATGGGGTACTTCCAACCGACGACGCCCGAGTCTTCTTTAAGTTCCTCTGGTGACAAGGTGAAGCTACGAAGGGATTTTCGCTGACGTTTCGTACGTCGCCAACCCACCACCGTCCCGAGTGATTGGATCGTTGTGGCGCGTACTCAATCTTGCACGGCGCTTAGCACATCTATCAGGATTGGAAGGACCGCTGGCGGTCAATACGCAGATCTACTGACCGCGCTATTCGTCTGAGAGCGGTCGAAATTAACCCCATGAGAACCGTTCTATGACATCCTCAGAATACCGAACGATCATGTGGGGGCAACCGAATCACACAAACGATGAAACGACTTCTCTTGGTCATCCTTGTCGCAGCAATGCTCGTTCTTGCGGGCTGTGCTGATGGAACTGGGACGGATAACGGTGAGTCGACAGTAGAAACCGATGATAGTCTCGAAGATGTCGATTCGAACGGTGCTGAAGACGATACCGCAGCCGATGAGGACGACCCCGATCCAGAGAAGACCGACGAAACCGAAACCGATGAACCCGACTCAGGTGATAGTCCCGATGTCGACGGCGAGCTCGAGATTCACCACATCGACGTCGGCCAGGCTGACGCCACGTTACTAATCGAACCCTCCGGTGAGACGATGCTCATCGACTCCGGCGACTGGCGTCAAGGAGGTACCGGCGTGATCGAGTACCTCGAGGACCAGGACGTCGATCGAATCGATCATCTCGTTGCAACACACGGCCACGCTGACCACATCGGCGGTCACGATGCAATCATCGAACACTACGAAACCGAACGGGATGGCATTGGCGTAGCCTATGACTCTGGCGTTGCCCACACGAGCCAGACGTACGAGCGATACCTCGACGCCATTGAAGACCACGACGTTGAACTCCTGGTCGTCGAAGACGGCGATCACATCGAGTTCGGCGACGCAACCGTCGACGTGCTCAACCCGCCTGCAGGAGACTCGGGGTCCGACCTTCACTACAACAGTGTAGCACTCTCCATCGAGTTCGGTGAGTTCTCCTATCTCACGACTGGCGATGCGGAAGCCGACGCTGAAGAGCGGATGGTCGACGAACACGGAGACCAACTCGAGGCAGATGCCTACCAGGCAGGCCATCACGGTTCGACGACGTCCTCGACAACGCCGTTCATGGACCAAGTCACACCGGACGTGGCGATTATCTCGAGTGCGTACGACTCCCAGTACGGGCATCCACACGACGAGGTCCTCGAGGACTTCGCCGATCGGGATATCGAGACCTACTGGACCGCAGTCCACGGCGACGTCGTCCTCACGACTGACGGGAGCGATGTAGCGCTCGAGACAGAACACGAATTCTCGACTAATGCTTCGGATCTCCTCGAGGAGAAACCAGCTGACGATGACGACACCCAAGCGTCGCTCACCCACTCGGTTGACGTGCCTGCAGCACCACTAGTCGGCTAATGGCTGAAACCTACACCGCGACACTCGATCGGATCGTCGACGGACAGACAGCGGTGCTCTTGCTCGAAGAGGACGACGAGACCGTCGACCAACTCGACGTCGACGTAACGACGCTGCCACCGGAGGCTCAACACGAAGGGGCAGTTCTCGAGATCGCTGTTGAAGCGAACGAACTCCGCGAAGTCGAATATCTCCCTGAAGTTACACAGTCCCGCAAAGAGTCTGCACAGGAGCGCCTCGATCGTCTCTCGACGAGGTTATCGGATCGAGAGTGAACTACCCCACCCTACTCGCTCACCGCTGACGCGGTTCGCTCCTTGAGGGTGGGACTTCCTGTTTCCACGACGCGCTTTGCAGATACGGACGTATCCACAGGGAGCGCAGTCTCCACAGGCGTTGATTCGGAGTGACCCACTCCTACTTCTTCGAGACCGCGAGAAAGAATGTTCCACGCTGCATTCGCGTCCCTGTCCGCCTCGAACCCGCACGAAAGACACGAATGTTCACGAACCCACAGCGGTTTGTCCGTCTTGACACCGCAGGACGCACACTCCTTCGTCGTATCTTTCGGATCAACCGCGACGAAGTGCGTTCCTTCGCGCCCGCACTTGTATTCGAGCATCCGGAGGAACGTCCCCCACGAAGCCCCGGCTCGATTACGAGAGTTGCCCGGTAGTTCGACCAATCCCTTCGCGTCCAAGTCCTCAACGGCCACCAAGTCGTACTCTCGGGCGTAGTAGTTCGAGAGTTTGTGCAAGAAGTCTCGCCGCTTGCGCTTCAGGTCGGCGTGGCATTCGGCAACAACCCGACGTTGTTTTTCCCAATTCGCAGAGCCGTGTTCCTTCCGCGAGAGGTCGCGTTGTGCGCGTTCGAGTCGCTCACGTTCCTCGCTGAAGTCGGGACTCTCAATGGCGTACCCGTCAGTATCGTGAGCGTACTTGAGAATCCCCACGTCGATACCAACGACTTGCTCTGGTTTCTCAGGTTTCTCCGGCGTGTTTTCCCCCACGTCGATGCCAAACGTGGCGTACCACTCGCCCGTGGGTTCTCGTTTTACCGTGACCTGTTTGATGGTCGCACTCTCGGGGATGTCTCGGTGGAGGTGGATCGGGATTTCACCGATCTTGCTCACCCACAGGACAGGCCGACCACTCGTATTCTTGAGTTTGAAGCCGGACTGGTTGTAGGTGAGCGACCGATACTCCCGAGGCGGTTTCCACTTGAGCATCCCCACGGCGCGTCCATTCTCCTTCTGTGCTTTGAGCGTGGAGAGGTTGTCGTAGACGCGCTTAACGGCCATCTGGAGAACTTTCGAGTGAACATCGTTCAGGTCGTCCCACCACGATTTGAGGTCGGGGAGTTGTCCCTGCACCTCGTAGCGTGCTGGAATCTCGTCTGCCTCGTTGAGTTTGTAGAGGACGTGGTTGTAGAGTTGTCTACAAGTATCGACATGGTGCAGAAGCGTCTCGGTGAGGGTTTCTGTCGGGTTGAGTCGATACTTGTAGTTGTAGTGCATGGCCTATTCGTCTGAATCGGGTTCGGAGACGCGGACGACTTTCACGTCGGCTCCGCGCCAGCGTTTTGGGACGATGACGTGGGCGCTATTCCCCGACGGTTTTGCGGTTCCGTCGAGGACTTCTTCGCCTTCTATTTCGAATCTATCCATCAGCGATGTATAGACTTTGGATAGACATAAAGGTAGCGGTGGGCCTGTGGGCCGGGCGGTGAACGTGTTTGAGAAGCGTGCGGCGCTGTATCCCTTCCCTACTGCGCTACTCAGTCGCTTTGCTCCCTGCGTTGCTCCTTGAGGAAGGGGACTTAGCGCCTAATACCAGTTAAACGCCGTCCTCGCGAAATCGAACGACATCGACGTCGATCGGAAGCGTCTCGAAGTCGTCATCAGCACCGGCGATGAGTGTCGCATCCCTCTCGTGGGCGAGTGCAACACCATGAGCGTCCGCGAACGAGATGTGACCATCCGCTTTCACCTCGGCGGCAAGCCGCCAGTCAGCTCGTTCGATTTGAATCCCCCACCGCTCGAGCGCACGGAGATCGCGATCGGCAGTGCGAAGTGAGTCTGTCGTGGGTTTGTCGTCAATTCCTTCGAAGCGTGCAACGAGATAGAGTACTTCACCAGCGTTGGTTTCTGTCAGCAGCCCTTCGACAGCCCCGTCACGAACGTCTCGAAGATACTCTTCGACGACGCTCCGACCTGGCTCGTCGTAGAGGTATGCGATGATCGCTTCGGTGTCAAAGACATACCGGTCGCTCATTCATCCTCCGAGTCAGCCGGTCGGAGTCGGTTAGCACGGGCCTCTTCGCGCCGGTGTTCCTCGTGTTTCAGTTCGCGAACCCGATCGAGCACCTCGCCACGCTCGCGATCGGTGTCAGCGTGAATCCCGCCTAACTCTTCGAGTGACGGAACCGGTTCGACGATGATTCGTTCGTCTTCCTCGTAGATGAACACCTCACCGGGGGTGTCGATCCCGAACTTCTCTCGGAGCGTCTTCGGGATCGTCGCCTGTCCCTTCTGTGAGACGCGTACGACCTCTGGGTCTCGAGTACTACTCGACATATTATGTTGTACTACAAGCTCCGAGTACTACTAACTATCGGTGAGCAAATCTTCCCAGCCCACCCAACGACCTCACTCGTGGGAATCTGATTCTGCTCTATCTACTTCGTCAAGAGAAGGAAGGTCCATCTGGTCGTGGACATCCGGAAACAGATGCTCGAAGAACGGATCGTGGGTTCGGCCCACAGTCAGTGCTGGCTCGAGTGCGTAGATGATCATCATCGCTTCGGTCTCGCGAACGTCGATATCGGTCGCGACCATCCGCTGGGTCGTCTTCCCTGCGAAGTGTAATCCTGCACCCCGTAATGCAGCGATGAGTTTGCCAGCACCGTAGCGGTCCATGAAGTACTCGACGTCCTCGTCAACTTCCTGCAGCGCAAGTGCGTGCAACACTGTCGGCGTGATAACGATGGGGACGTACTGCTCGACGATGATGATCGGATCTGCTGTCAACTGCTGCGGACGTGTCGAGTCATCTCGATCGATGAGACCGAGGTCGACGAGCTGATCAACATACTCGTAGGTCGTCGATTTCGATAGCTCGAGGTCGTCCATGACTTCCGGCGAGGAAACCGGGCCCCAATAGCAGACGTAGACGTACACACGAGCCAGCGCTGGCTGATTGAGGAGTTGAACGACTGTCTCGAGCCTGGACGCGTTCTGCGCAAGCCTTGCTGGCTCGAGCGTCTCTTCGTCCATGATGTCTGTCGGTGGTGGATCCAACGCATCAATTCCACCGTCGGGACGAATGCGATCCGTATCGGCCATACTGTTTGTTCGAAGTCCATGTACTTCAGACTACCGTTGGCTCTTCTCTACTTCTGGGGGACTATTCTGGCGTAATTGTTAGATTGGCTTGAGAACGAAGTGGTCACACCGATACGTTGTGTCGAGAGTCGGATCGGATGTCTCTGGACGAACTCTCGATAATCGGCTTACTAGTTCCGTTCGGAGTTCTTCTCGGCGGAGTGTCTCGGTGTGCCAACCGAGTCGAGTATTGTGGTGTCGCTTCAAGAAGAACTCTCCTTTGGAGTCCGCTACAGTATATTGTGTTCGCTTTTGACCCCAGAGATGTGACGACCGGTACTCAGCGCCGATATTTTCGTGTGTAAGCTCAACAAGAACCCATTCGACAAAAGAGATGATTGACGTAGTGCCTCGATCACTTGGAACGAGGAGTTGAGGAACGTCGTCGGCTTCCCAATCTGTTCGATTTCGAAACGCTTCAGACTCAGTACTAACAGGTTGTGATTTCTGAGAACTCATGGTTCACAGGGAGAATGATGTTCCTCCCTCGCCCCTCCGGGGAGCAAGAAACACCAGTTGCCTCACACACCAGACAATGGCCTTTTTGTGGGGTAACTAACACAGTGATCCGATGAACACGCCGAGTCAACTGCTTCGGAACAACCGCTTCATACGACTACGGACGGATCGCTCATCGGCAAGTTGATCACGAACTTTCTCCAGTTCTTCCTCTCGCTGATCGAGGAGCGCACGCAGCTCGTCGCGTTCTGCAGTGAGCATCTCGAGTTGCTCACGTTGCTCAGCGATGGTCTGCTCGAGTTCAGCGACTCGCTGCTCGAGCAGTCGGTTTTTCTCCTCGAGGTAGGTCTGCTCAGACCTCGAAGCATCGTTCTGGACGTCGCTCTTGGGTGGAGAATCGACACCAGTATCCGTCGTTTCCTCTGCGTCAGCTGTTGACGGCTCGTAAAACTCGTCCGTTGCACCGACAGCTCGTCCGATTGTTTTCTCGCCGTACGTCGATCCATCCGCGTAATGAACCTCGTCCCACTTCGTGCGGATGAGTCCCGACTGTCGAAACAGGCGATCCATCCGTGCGCGATCCCCACCCGTCCAGAACGCAAGCAAACAACACAGCGCCATGTCGGCTTCCGACTGACTGTCGTAGCCGGCGGTTGATCCACGCCACAGTCGATCGAACTTCTCGCCGTTACTCGCCGACCGTGCTTTCTCGAGGAGTTCTTCGTCCTCGAGTTCGAGTGACTGGTCGCAACTCTCAGCGGGCGGTGAATCGGTATCGACGGTGTCGGCTGCGTCACTCTCGTTGGATACGATGAACGCCTCGTGAACCTCCTCGAGTGCCTCCTGTCGCTCGTTGATCGACGTCGGCGTTCCCTCGACGTGGTCTGCGGTCACGGTAAAGAAGCGAGCCTGGTCGTACATCTCGATCGAGCCATGCCGGTTCCGACCATCGGGAAGATCACCCTCGAGGAGTACGTGATAGCCCGTTCCCGATGGCGAGACCTCGGTGAACGAATCCAGCTGTTCGATGATCGACGGCGCCTGCTCGAGTGGCTCGCCGGTCTCGGGATCGCGGCAGTCATCCAAGTCCACACCCACCAGCGGATCCGTCGCCGTGAAGACGAATCCGATCCCATCAGCTGCACCAGTAGCCGCGTACTCGAGTGCCTGTTCGAGAGTAGTCCACGTCCGGTCGTCTGTCGTCGACGCAAAGCTCCCAGTCGCTGGATCTACTGGTACCTTTGTTGTCTTTCCATCCCGCTCGTCTTCTCGCCAGCAAATCCACTGAGTTCGTTTGATGAGCGCTTCCGGGATCGACTCCGCATTGATTGGTGCTTCATTCTTACTCATTGGTTCTCACCTACAAATTTGGCTCCGCACTTCTCTGGAGCCAAACAATTCACTATTCCGACTATTCTACTTCTGGAGTTGCCCTGGCCAACGGGGGACCCCCTCTCTATACTAGTTGGTTTTTGCTGTAAGAGTCGTTTCGAAGCCCGGAAAACTGCACGACTTGAGCGCCTTACGGCAGATCGAAATGCCGTAAGATTGCGTCCAGAAATTCTGGAAATGCCGTAAGGACGCTGAAACGGCCGAATTTGTCCGAATGAGAGGAATATAGCAATTGAGAATCTAAAATGCCGTAACACTCGAATAATGGATACATAATTTGATGTGAATAGTTCTCTTGGACAGGCTGCCCATTCGAAAGGGCACCATCGATCGAGAATTGACCCAATCATTGCTTGCCCTCTGGGTGGAGTGCTAACCCTGTGTAGCGCCGGGTCGTTTTGCCATCCTGGTAAACCGTCTCACGCTCGAACTCGATATGATCCCCGAGACGACGAGCGAACCAGTTCTTGCTTTCGACCGAGATATCGTGGTTCGATGCCCACATCGCATACGCTGCATAGACTTCATCCGGAGTGAGAGAACCATCATCTGCAGTACAGAGGCAGGCGTCGACAAACGCCGCAATCGCGGTATCAGGATCATCGTACGCCTTTTCTGAAATTTCCGGGGTATCGGACGACTCAGCGTCGTCTACGTGCTGTCCTCCCTGATGCTTGGTCTCCGCCTTTGTAGAGGTACGATCGGAATTCTGCGTTGGACTCGAGAGCCACTCATAGATGTCTGAAAGCGGAATTGTCTCACCGTCGTCGTAGATTACAAGTGAGGCGTTGTCAGTATCGTTCGAACTCAGCGCGAGAACAGCGTACTCACGACAATTGAAATCGACCGCTGGAAGGTCAACACCGGGAACAAACGGACGCTTTATTCGAGCCCACTCACGCTCAAACTCCACTTTCGTATCGTACCGGTGTTTGTTCCCGTGTTCGTAGACGACAAACTCACCGCTGGTCTGATTGTAGCTGTAGACTGCTGGAACATCCTCCCGCGTAAGTGACTCAAATGATGTAACTCGAGTGAGTTCGTCACCGTTCGCATCGAGAAGAACGTACGAACCCTCATCAAGAAGCCAGTTCGTTCGCTTAGACCCATCAGTGAGGGGGCGTACTGCAGTGACGCCCTCCCGTCTGTGTGCACCGCCATCGAACGTGATGGACGCATCAGTCGTATACAGACGGACATCTCCTGACTCGAGTGTGTTAACCGGCGACGAAAGGATTTGATCAACACGGGCTGCCGTCGGCAACCGATCTTGATTCGCTTCATCAGATCCGACGACAAATAGGGGGATATGTCCCGCTTCGTGTGCTCGTTTCAGGTTCTGCAGGATCTTCGCCGGGTTTTCCGGCGTCGTCGACTCGACCTCGATGTCGAAGATGTGTTCAGAGTCAGGATGTGTCGCTCGAGCATCGGGCTTTTCGCTCCCGTCTTGAGTGAATACGGTAACGGCGAAGCCGTGTTCGGAGAGGAGCTGCTCCACGTCCAGTAGTGCAGCATCATGTTTTTCGCCACCTGCTGCCCGAACGTGCCCCGTATCTGGTGCAGCGACGGCTTCACCGTCTTCAGTAAGCCGAACGACGATATCATTCCGTTCTGAATCGAGCGTTACCTCGATCAGGTGTGACCGCTCTCGAACGTCACCAAGCTCTGCAATCGCAGGTGGATCTGCATCAACTGCTTCGAAGCGCCTCCGAAGTTCGGAATCAACATCTGGCACAGGTATCCATCCATTTTCCTCCCGAACTCTCTCTTGAAGTTGGACGCTTCGAATGACCGTCGCAAGTGCTGTATCGAGGTCATCAGCAGGGAGGTCAAATTCATCACGAACTGCCGTAGGTGTCTGAGTACTAGGCGGTGCGTCCGTCATGACGCCGTACTCGGTATCCGCTCGTTCGTGAATCCGCTCGAGTGCGTTCTGAAATGCCTGCTCTTCGCGGGCAGTCAGTGGATCATCACTCTCGGAATGGCCTGGTGGGATCGGGAGTGGGGCCAAGCTGAACGGCTCTGGCCCGGTCTCGCCGAACGTCGGACTCGGTAAGCGGGCGATCCATTCACCACGTGGAAGTGACCGAATCCGATTGGCAAACTCGCTGGGGTCCATGTCCTCGTGGGCCATCACGTTCGCAATCTCGTTGTCGACGGCGATCTTGCCGATGATCGGACTCCCGACGTCGTTCAGAACGTTCAGGTAGACCTCACGGCCACCCTTGACGTCGAGTTGCTCGGGGAACTGTAGTGAGAGACCCATTGAGAGTCGGAAGCTCCGGCCTTTCTCCAACAGCGTGTTCAGTATGTCAGAGACAGCCAGACTCGAGGCCTCGTCGATGAGTAGATTGACCACGTAGTCGTCCGGCTTCTGCTGAAGGTCCTCACCGCGCTCTCGCAGTGCGTTGTATAGCTCCGTCAGGATCACACCCGTCATCGCCTTTACCGACTCATCGCGAAGGCCACCGAGGTCGAACAGGATTACCGTGCGATCGTCGAGGACGTCTCGAAAGTCGAACTGCGGCTCAGTGTTGTTGAACACCCGGCGGAGGTGCTCGTCCTGAGAAATGTAGTCGAGGCGATTACTGACTCCGCCCATTACAGTCGTAAACGTGTTCGGATCGAGCTGGAGCTGGCGATCGATCCGTCGCTGCACCTGTGGATTACTCGAGCGTGGGGCGGCGCCTTCATCGGGCTCTGGTGGACCAGCACGCCAGAGTTGGTCGACGACGTACTCGAGTTGATCGTGGGCGAAGTAATCGACACTCTCACGGTAGCGACCGTTCTCGCGACCGTATTCGTCGTCGTAGAGCGTTTTGATGAGGTACTTGATGAGCGTTGGCGCGACGACTGCTCGTTCGTAGCGCTCTTCGCCCATCACCATCTTCAGGATCTCCTCGTAGTGATCGGCCTTATTCTGGATCGCGTCGACGCGCCGGACTCCATTCTCGAGTTGGCGCTCGATATTGAAGAACGAGAATCCGGGGAGGACTTCGGGAATCGGGAAGTGCAGGACGTTCTCCTCGAGGTCGTCGACGCCGAATCGACGAGCGTGGGCTCGCATGTAGTCCTCACAGAGACCATCGCCCTTCGCGTCGATCAGGATGGTCGGCCCGTCGGTCTGCTCGTATAGCGAGAGCTTGTCGTTGGTCAGTGATTTCGACTTTCCGCCGCCGGTCGTTGCCGCACGGACGTAGTGGGTTGGGAGCAACGACGGCGGAATACAGACCGGCTTGTCTTCCGGCTCTCCGTTTTCATCGATCGCATATCCGATTGCCATGCCCTCTCGAAACTCGTCCATCAGATCCGGGTGTGGCCGTGGGAGCGGATTCCGAGAGCGTTGCTCAGAGCGTGTACCACGGCTTCCTTCGACCGTCAGATCCTGGGACGAGGGGACAACAGTGAAGTTCGCGAGTTCATCGGCGTTCAACACGAGATCAGGGCGGCATTTCCCCCGACCCGTGACCAGTTCTCCATCGAGTACGCGTTCGAGGACCGCTCGAGCACGTTTTCGTTTCGTTCGATGCAACATTCCCTTCGATCGGAGTCGGTGTCCCTCGAGTTCGTAGAATGGGCCATCTAAGGCGTTCAGCGATTGAGCGAGTTGATCAAGTTGGGTTTCGACACGATTGTCTGTCTCGCCATCATCAGGAGCTGGAAGCGCGACGGCTCGAGCATTGACGGTGAAGGTTCGTTTTGGATGTTTCGCTTCGATCCGGTCGATTCGATTCCGGACTTCGGTCCCGAGATTCTGCTGTCGGTCCTCTGGGTTAATCTCGCCGACCTCGAACAGCGGGCCGATGTAGCGCTGCCCGAACGTATCTCGTCCATCTTGAAGATCTTCGATTCGCAACTCTGCGTCAGCCACCCACTCGGCTTTGCGCTGCCAGACTACCTGGAACGCGATTGGATACTCGAGTTCGGTGAGATGATCGATCAGCGTCGCGAGTGGGGGCTGCTCGGTATCGTATTCGCTTGGATTCGGATCCCGGTTCGCGAACGATTTGATCGTCGTCATCCAGTCGCGTTTGCGCTCGGCCCGACCGTACCACTGGACACCGATTGGCTCGACCTCTTTGAGTGATGGCCGGGCGAAGATGGTCGCGGACTCTGGAGTAGACGACGTTCCTTCATCGAGTACTGAACCCCCGTCTTTAGTAGACGCGTCGGAGGTGTACTCGAGGACCGATCCATCACCACGCTCGACGCCACCGGCTTCCGTCTCGAGGTCAGCGAACTCGAGGTCGTCGTTGTCGGCAACCGGCCGACCACCGTCCGTTCGCTCGTCCTCTTCACGCTCGTGGTCAACCTGTTCATCGGCTCCTGAAGACTCCAACAACCTTCCGTCTGCACGTCGTTCGTGATACTCGTCCTGTGTGTATTCGACTGGTTGGACGAGTTTTCGCTCGAGGTCCAGCACACACCGAGTGATGTCGAACGTTTGTGGGTAGATCGTCTTGAGCCGCTTCTCGAGCGTCTCGAGATGCGCCGGGTGGTCGACACCGTAGTAGAACTCGACTGGCTCGTCTTTCCCTTCGCTGACAGCGAGGAATTCGAGCGTCGGTGGGCTCGTATCAGCAAACGGATTCAGTCGATCCGACAACCCCCGTGTATCCGGGTTCGTCAGTTTGTGCAGACTCTCGAGTGCGGCTGGAATCTCTGTAGTGTGAAGTGCCTCAGAGGTTGGTGTCACTCGGATATACTCACTCATCGGACTGGTCACCTCCGTCAGTCCACGTTAGCACCTCGTGGTCCGTTTCTCGCTGCTGTTCGGGATCCGTTTCGTCTGTTCGGACGTCCTCTGTGGATTGTCGTCCATCTCCTTCAGAGACGCCAGGGAGCTCATCCCGAGATTGCTCTTTGGCGTCGAAGTCGATCACCTCCTTCTCTTTCTCGAGTGCGTGGACCTCGATACCACGCCAGTCACCGTCGACGCCGACGAGCGCTTCGGAGTATCCGATGTCCTCACTCCCAGGGACAGCGTCCTGGACAAACCGCATCTGCGCCGAGTTCAATCCGAACTCGTTGGCCCAGTGCTGGTCCATTCCATCGAGATGGTGGAATTGCTTGATCGCACACTGATCGAGGATCGCCTCTGACTCGGCGTGCTGGAAGAACTCGTCGACAGTCTGGGTGATCATCCGGATCGAGAGATCGTGGTGACGGTGGTGGCGGAACACGATCTCGAGGTATTCGAGACTCGCTGCATCCTGCATCAGGTATCGGGCCTCGTCGATGACGAACACGACCTCCTTGTCCGTCTCCTTGGCACGCTCGTAGACCAGCGTGATCAACAGCTGCATGATGAGACTCGTGCTGCCGCCCAGACTGCCCTCCTGTTGGGCTAAATCGAGGTAGATCACTTTCTCGTCGCGAAGGTCGAACTCGGTCGGTCGCCCGAGATTTTCGTAGCGACCGTCCTCTGCAAAGGATCGCAACTGGTCAATCAGCCACGTTGCGTCCGACTCGATCTTCTTCGTTTCCTCGTCCGTCCGAACGACGAACCCTTCCGGATTGTCGACCATCTCCTCGAGGATATCGAGGACGTCTCGCGTCGTCGGACTCTCGTTGTCGTGGGTCGCGATGTCGTCCGTAATGCCTTTCCTGGCGTACGCTTCTTCGATCGCTGTCTCGAGCGTGGTTCGCTTGTCTCCAAGCTGGATCCCACGGAGGGCGAAGTAGTTCGAGAGGAAGCTCATCACGCTGTCGAGTTTCTCGCGGTAGGGGCTGGCGTCCTCACCCATCGCCCGCTGGATCCGTTCGGGCGTTGGCTTGATCTCGAGCGGGTTCAATCCCATATCGCCACCGACGGTGATTCGCGTCCCACCGAGGGCTTCGGCGACGCCAGCCCAGTTGTTCAGCGGCTCGAGGATGATCCCGATTCGGTCTTCGCTCTGTTCGATCGATCGGATAAAGTTCTGCTTCGCGCCAAACGACTTTCCGGAGCCGGGATCACCGACCGTGAACATCGCGTAGCCGTTTTCGCGAGCGAACGGATCGATCACGACGGGGCTTTCGTTCTTCCAGTGGATTCCAAACTCAACACCGCCGTCCTCGAGAATTGTCGCGTTGTGTGGTGAGGCAAGCAAGGCACCAACAGCGCCGCCGAGTGAAATCGCCTCGCGACCAAACGGGTTCGATCCGATCGGAGCCACAGCCTGCAGCGCGAGGTCTTGCTTACAGATCGCCGTCTTCGGCGAGAGACCGGCGGGTTGCTCGCGAAGCCGGCTTCGGATCGTCCGAACGGACTCACGAAGCTCATCCTTCGTCTCCGCCCGAACAGTAACGAACATCCCCTGGTCGAAGACACGACTCCCGTTTTCGACTGACTTGTACGTCGAGACTGCTTCGTTGGCCCGCTCCTGGAGATAGGCTCCGCGGACGCTTTGCTCGAGGTCAGCATCGACCTGGAGGTCGTCGGCGACCCGCTGGAGTTCATCACGAGCTTTCTGCTGATTCTTCGGTGTGATGTGGACGGTAAGATCAAACTCGATGTCGGTCAGTTCGAACAACTCGTTCAGGTAGCCGTCGTTGGGATAGTCGGGGTAGTCGGCGATGTACAGTGTGGACGTCCACTGCTCACCGACCTGTGCGGCGCGTGTCTCCCACGTAACAGCTGATGGAGCGACTGCGCTCTTGTGACGCTCGGAGATCTCCTCGAGGATCTTCCCTTCGACGTCGCCGGCCTCGATCGTCTCCTCGCCGAGAAGTTCCGAGAAGTCGATTTCTTTCTCATCAGTTCGTGCTCGGTTTCGGTAGACCGCCACGCCAACACCGGCGAAAACAGCCAGCAGGACAAGCGCTGCAACGATGTGTGCGGTTTCGAGGACAGCCACACGCTGCTCGAGGGTGGCGAGTAAAACAGCGCCGACAGCAGCCACACTATGCATCGTCATCCCTCCGCTGGTGGTCGAGAATTGGTTGTTCGCGAACAGCGTTGGTGGCGTCGTCGTAGTCGTGTTCTTCGCCGTTCCAGAAGTCCATCGCGAGCACGAACAGTTCGACTGTGCTCAGACGGCGAGCCGACCAGCCAGGGGCCTTCTGTACCAGTTCGGTCTGGACAGCCCGACAACGTCGGTCGAGCTTGTCGAACATCTGTGCTCGGACCTCTGTCTCGCTCAAATCTTCACGCCGGGTGACGAATGGGTTAAACAGAAAGCCAACCATGGGGAGCGTAGTGAGCTTCTCGGCCGGCGAGTGTTCGTCGTGGTAGCGATTGTAGACCTCGAGTGGGCTGACCTGAACACCGATAACGTAGCGAATCTGCTGGGCACCGTCGAGATCACGGGGGCGTTGGTCGCGGTACTCCTCGAGGAGTTCCTCGAAGATCGGATTATCGGAGACGTCGTCGTCAGCAAGTCGATCGTCAATCTGTGTGGTCAGCTCTTCTACTGGGAAAGAGCGGGTCGTTGCGTGGAATTTGAGGCTGTAATCGAGTTCCTTGTTCGCGAACTCCGCTGCGACGTCCTGGACGTGTGCCCAGTCGCCGCTCATCGCGAAGTCCATATTTCCCGGATCGATCTCGAGGAAGGCTTCCATCGTGCCGTCGGTTCGTTGGACGGTGCTGGCACCGGGCCAGGCCCGCTCGATGTTCGTGAGGTCCTGGGTTCGCTCGTCGGGTGCGAACGGTGTGTAGTTGATCAGCCCACCCTCGTTCGACCGCGAGTCGGGCTGCTCTCGAGCGTGGCCGGTCTCACTTGGAGCGTTGTAGCTCACTCGAGGCCGCCTGCAGTAGTACCGATACACGTCCGTAAGCCACGTCGCCGCCGAGAGATGGGCTGGACTGGCATAGACGGATGCAACGCCGAGAACAACACCGACGAGTACGAACGGGAAAACGAGGGCGTCGATCCCGGTCAGACCACCCAGCAGTAACCCTGCAATCGGGAACCCGAGGAGAACGTAGACGTCTCCTTCCTCGAGGTTCACGATCGGAACACGATTCTCTTCACCCAGTTCGTCCATGATTCGCCTGGATGCGGCGTCTCGGTCGGCCATAGTTAGTAGTACCCGGGGTCGTTCTCGGTGCGTCGGTACTGCGGGACGCCTTGCTGACCGTAGGCGTCCGAGACAACGTTGTCGTGTGCTGTTCCCTCGGTTCCGCTGGCGCTCGAGTGGCTTTCGGTCGGTTGGCGATTAGTCGTCTGCTGCTGCCTGCTTAGTTGCTGTCCAGCAACTTGCCATGCGGCTGCTTTCGGGCCCCAGCGAGCGGCTGTCGTTGCGGCAAGTGGCCCAGCCACTTTGGCGGCACCAACGGCCGCACCGACCGTGGCCGCACCACCAATGGCCTTCGCTGTCAATGGGCTGGCATAGGCGAAGAGCTTCCAGATCACGATGAGCGCGAATACTGGGAGCGACGCACCGATGAGGTAGCTCAAAAACGTACTCTCTGGTGCGAGAGAGGACTCTGCACCAGTCCCAAAGAGCAAATCGTATCCACGGAACAGGATCGCTACCGGAAGTGGCATAATCGCCAGTGGAATGAACTTAGTAGCTATACGTTTCGCAACACGAGAGACGACTGGCAGATGACCATATGCAACTGCGATGGCGATTGGCATCGCATACAGGTAGATAAACAAGAGAAGTTCTCGGATGAAAAAGAGAGCTTGGAGTGTCCACATCGCAATACCACCGGTCGCAGCCATCAACAGCGCTAGAGCTGGGTTAGAAATAGACACATCGAGAAATGAGATTAGCACCTCCCGTAGAGCGTCAAGATCTGGTACAAACGCGATCGTGAATCCATTGACAAGATATAGAACAAGAACTGCAACCCAGTACCAGGTCACAATCAAGAATGCACCAGTCCATGCAGATCGTCGAGCCTTGCGGGCTTCATAGACGCTTCCGAAATCAAAGATACGGATCGTATGACGCGCCTGGACGAAAATCACTAGAAGAAGCAGAGATAGAAGCATAATATCGCCAGTGACAAGTGTATCGTGAAGCTCGATCCAGGGATCATTCGTGGGAGTTCCAAAGACGAAGTTCCCACTCGTTTCGGGTACCGGTGTTCCAAATGCTCCTTCCGTAAAATCGTGATAGCCGTCAACCACACCTTCCTGGAACCACTCAATAGTCGTCTCAACGATATCTTCGAACCAGCGACGACCAAACTCGGTAAGTGAGCTCATGGGTTCACCTCAACTTCAATCTCGCATTCGGCTAGGTCTTCACCCGTATATGTTACCGCGTAGTCTCTAGGTGAGAAACTTTCTTGGACAGCAGTCTCAAGAACAACTCGGAGGTCTCCCTCGGTAGTGTCTGGAGAACAAGAAACGTTCCCACCCGACTCAGAGAAGGGCATTAGTTGACTATAGATAGTCACGCCTTCGCCCGGTGGGAGGGCGACGCTGTCAGCGTCCCTACGAATATCGCTGTCCGTATCATAGATTCCACTTTCTTCGTATTCATCTGGCGTTGGGCGTGGAATATCCCCAGAAAAGTAGAGACCAACTGCAGCATCTGGCCCAGTACCAGTATTCTCGAGCGTGAGTATCGTCTCTGTCCGGATATCAATATCACTCGCATCTTCGAACATGTCATCCGGATGGTTCCGGGCGAGCCGAAGATCCGTAATTTGGACGTCTGGCTCGAGCGTAATCGACTGTGTCGTCTGCTCGGTGTCGTCCTCAAGCGCGACAATCTCGTACTCACCGGGCTGATAGTCCGTTCCGAGTTCGACAGTCTCGCGATCGACACCGGCGGCAATCCACCGCTCGGCGAATAGCTCGCCGTCTGGATCAATCACGTTCACCTGATCGATCGACGCCTCTTCGGTGAGTTCGATGACGAGGTCCGTCCCCTCGACGTCGAGAGTCGTGAAGACGCCGTCGTCACCGGAATCAGTTTCACCGTTGTCGGAACTGTTCAGACAACCACTCACGGCGGCAGCTGCGCCGGTTGCGATACCACACAGGACGGTACGTCGGGGTGGGTCGTGTTGGATCATGGGTTCTGATCAGGGATGTGTAGAAACGAGCCGAGTTTCAGACCGGCATATAGCGCGACCAGGAACGGAATCGAGATCCAGAAGACGTTAACGAAAAGCGTGAACCAGCCACTCGCCGTTGTCAATGGATGCCACGAGACGGTCGCTGTATCACCAACGTACGCTGGATTGTGGGTTCGCCACGTACCAGGATGATATTCGGCGGTGTGGATGCCAGGCTGTGTCACAGTTACTATCGCCTTCCCGGAGGCGCCCGTCTCGACACGCTCGTCAGCGATCGTGATGTAGCCATCACGTGTCGTGACACCGATCGGGTCCCATCGAGGGTGGTCGCCGAACAGACCCTCGAGCATGATCGGGTCGCCAGTCTCGGCATCGCGAAGCTCGATCTCGAGCGTCGCTGCGGATTCGGTTTGTTCGAGCACCTCGACTGATAGCTCGCTTTCACGGATGTCGCGCTCGGTTCCACCCTCCGGTTCGACGAGCTCGGCCGTCGTGTCACGAACGATCCCCTGGACCGCGAGGTGATCGCGATCGGCGTCGTCATACCGGATCGCAAGCCCGTACGAGCGGGTGTAAGGGTTGTCGACGACGTCGATCTCGACGTTCTCGTGAATCGTCTCGTTCGGGGGCGAACTCTCGGTCCCCCAGACCTCTTCGATCGACGGCCCATCGCGAACCGGATCAGCACGGGGGCCGGTCTCCGACGGAAACGCACGGACGTAGACAGGGAGGGCATCGGTGTCGACGACCTCTTCGTCAGTCTCTGAGGAGTGGACGAGTGTGTCCCAGTTCGTCTCTCGAGCCGTGTAATACCGCCAGTTGCCACGGACGGCTGCCGTCTCGTCTTCCGTCAGTACGTACCCGTGCCACGGCTGGGACTGGTAGATCGCTACCCCAGCCTCACCGTCTGGATACTCGGCGTAGTAGATCGACGCAGTCAGGTTGTAGACATTCACGTCGAACTCGTTAGAGACCGTGAGTTCGTCTGTCTCGAACTCAGTCCGCGTTACAGTCCGATTGCCGACTCGTTCGGTAATTGTACGCTCGAGTTCGACTTCGATATCTGCCTCGAACGTGAGTGTCGACGATCCGCTTCCCTCGAGTTCGTACTCGATTGTCGGTGTGTGCTGACCATTCTGGGCATCGACGACGTTCCCGTCCTGTCGAAGACGTACCTCCTCGGTTCCGTGGCCGAGGATGGACCACTCGACAGTTCGATCACCGTCTGACTCGGGCTCGGGAACACGCGTTCGATAGTCGACGAACCCGCGTAGGTCGCCGTCAGGGGCGACGTAGTGTGGTGTTTCGTTATCATCTCGCTGGACGATCGTTGAGGGATGAACGGCGAAGATCGTCGCGTGAGCGTCAGCGATCGCAAGCGAGTCAGCAGTCTCGGCGTGTTCGGGATGTATCGACGTCTGATCATCGCCCGGCTCGAGTGTCTCGAAATCGTAGCTGGTCCAGTTCGCGGCAGTGTCCGGTGGCTCGACGAACGTGATATCCGTACAGTTGGCTAACGCGTGGAGATCCGTCCGGTTCTCGCCGTATCGGTCGTAGTACTCCACATCGCTGAGACAGGCGTTGTACTCTTTCGACCACAGCGTCGCGGTTTCGTTTTCGTCGAGAGTGCTCTCATCAGTACCGGGACGTGGTGGAGAATCGGCATCGGCACTCACCACGCCGGCGGCCACGAGTCCGCCGAGGAGGAGTACGAGACCAATGGTGGGGATCAGCTTCCGCATCTCGTCTGTGAGGGGGAGACCAGTCGTGACGTATCTACCATGGGACCAGGTCGACACACTCGGCGAGCGGCAACCCCATCGTCGAACCTGCAACGGTATAGAGCGGGCCCAGTACGAGCAGGATCACGGCGGATTTCAATGCCGTCCGCTTGTGCTGTTTCAGCCCCTTCTTCTGTTCGGGATTGACCGTGAACATTTCAGCAAGCGAGTCGGCCTGCCAGACGACGACGAGTCCGATAATGCCGAGAGCCGTCGTGATTTGGAAAAACCCCGAGATCATACCCGGGAGCTGCTCGGCTTCACAGACGACATCATCTTGAGCGGCGACCGGTTTCATCGCCACGAGTCCGAGTAAGGCCAGCACCACCACCGTCTGCCGAAGGAGTCGCCAGTATGTGTCTGATGACGGACGTGGCGTGTCTGATAGGTCTGTTTCCGGTTTCAGCCACATCGTGATCATGGCTGTTCAGCGAGAGCTGGCCGCACCGATGTGGTGTCACATTCGATGAGTGCTTCGAGATCGTCGAGCCTGTTCGTCTGTGCAGCGATATCCTCGAGACAGTACCCCTGCTCTTCAGCTCGGTTTAACAGTTCTCGAAGTATATGTGGATCAACATTACGAACTCGCATCTCTTCTCGTAGCGCCTGGCGGAACAGTGCCGACGTGTTGATGTGATCGTTCCACTTCAGGACCAGCTCGTCAATTTCTTGGTCCCGTCACAAACTCGTCTAGAGTTCGCCTCTGGTAGCGTCAACTGACACCTCCAATGTCATGGCTGTTTTGGCTGAACGCTCGAGCAGTTCGTCGGCGAACGCCGCGAACTGCTCGGAATCGGCATATCTCACGAGATTGAGCCAGAGGAGCGATTCTAAGCCGGACTCTGTCCATCTCATCCACTGGTTTTTACACCGCTTCGAGATTTCGCCCATGGCTCGTTCAACCACGTTCGATGTCCACAGAACCTCTTGTCCCTCGAGTGCGAGTTCGGCGAATGTGACGGTTGCTTGTGCCCATTTTCGGAGGTACGCCGCTGCTTTTGGAGAGTCCTGTTGCTCTAAGCGCCACGCCTCCTTCGTGAGGTTCTCGAGCGTTTGGTCGATCCGCTCGCGGATCGCCAAACGCTCATTCCTCGGTGCATGGAGCGCAACCGAGTTTTTCAGATGGAACAAGTCGTTTGTGACGTCTGAGGCGATCGCTTTCCGCGTTTTGAGCGAAAAGGTACCGTCCTTCCACAGCTTGTATCCAAGCGTTCGACCGACATGAACGAGATCGAGCTGATGAGATCGATAGCTGGTCTCGAAGGCGTCGACGAGGGATTCCTCGGCGTCACTGACGACCGTCGCGTCGTCAGTGATCGCCTCGTTCTCTTCGAGATCTTCTGCTGTATCGTCCCACGGTTCGTTGACATTGACGTCTAAGAGCGTGGTTTCCGCGTTGTCTTCGGTGATCTGTCCGAGAGTGACGTTGACGTCGTGGTACGTGCAGTGATCGTCCTGGCTATGACACTTCGTTCCGTCAGGAACGACAGTGTCTGCATTCGTCCCAGGAAGCCGATCACGAACGAAGTCACCGAGTTTGCTGCCGTACTCACGGACTCGGCGGTTGATCGTGGTTCTCGAAGGCATCGGAGTGAAGCCGTCGCCGTGGGCAACGGCATCACGAAAGCTGAGCGACGTAGCGAGTTCGGTACTCTGGAGCGAAATATCCTCTTGATAGATGCGCTGCCCGTCGAATTTGATGAGATCTTCGAGAGGGCGGAAGTAGGTAGGATCGTCACCGGTGGCAGCGGTGTCTTTGACGTGATGAAGGGAAAATTCGTGCTCTCCTGCGGTTGTCACAGCTGTTCGTGTTGTGGTTCCGGCGCGCTGGAAACGGCGATCGCCGTTTCCGCGCGCGTGTTTCTCCCCACAGTACGCCTCGACGAGGCGCTCGTCGAGGCTTTTGACAAGCTCCTCGAGGATCGTCGCCTCGAGGTGAAGCTCTGTGAGAGATTCAGCGAGAGTGGCAAGCGGTAGCGTTTTGTCTAAGTCGATGCTAACCGTGACTTGCGCGTCGATTGTGGCGTGCATGGGTCACTTCGGGGTAGGTACCAGAGGTGACCCTGTTTCCACAGGAGTCAGTTACGACTCTAGACGAGTTTGGGACACGACC